>JAEKKE010000083.1 GCA_019510535.1 Acidobacteriota bacterium | reverse complement strand
TCATCGAAGGTCGAGGAGATGACCTCGCCTTTGACGGAGCGCTGCATGTCGGTCACTTCTTCCGGGCGCTCGTCGATCAGCAGAACGATCAGCACGACCTCGGGATGGTTCGCCGTGATCGAGTTCGCGATCGACTGCAGCAGCATGGTCTTACCGGTACGCGGAGGAGCGACGATCAGGCCACGCTGGCCCTTGCCCATCGGCGTCAGCAGATCCATCACACGGCCGGAGATGTTATCGCGCACCGTCTCCATCTTCAGGCGTTCCTGCGGATAGAGCGGGGTCAGATTGTCGAACAGGATCTTCGAGCGGGTCTCTTCCGGAGACTCGAAGTTGATGGCCTCAATCTTGACCAGAGCGAAGTACTTTTCGCCCTCATGCGGAGGGCGGACGTTGCCGCTGATGGTGTCGCCGGTCTTAAGGTCAAACTTGCGAATCTGTGAAGGAGAGACGTAGATGTCATCCGGGCCGGGCAGGTAGTTGTAATCGGGAGAACGGAGAAATCCGTAGCCATCAGGCAGAATTTCAAGCACACCCTCGGCGAAGATGTGGCCTTCCTTCTCGCTTTGGGCCTGGAGAATCTTGAAGATAAGATCCTGCTTACGCAGTCCGCTGGTCCCAGGAATCTCAAGGCTGCGCGCAAGCTTGCCCAGCTCCTGGATATTCATTTCTTTGAGTTCTGAAATCGTCATTGTTGCCTTTTGTACGTAAATTGGGGAGTGTCTTGCTGCGGGCGGGAATGTCCACTGCGGAACGACTGACTGCGATTTGCTGAAGGGGATGTTGCAGAAGAGGTATTACGGTGGAACTACGAACCAGATGCAAGGAAGCGGCAAATGCCGCGGGGCCGATTAGGCCGCGCGGCGATTCTGCACGCGATCAGAGTGAGCCAGGCTGGCGGTGCCATGGACCGGCGACTCTGAGCGAAAACGACCGAGAACTTCGTTCGTGGTGTCCTGAACACGGGTGTTGGGCTTGTGGAGCTTACGCGTAGCCTTGGAAGCGAGCTGGCAAAGCTGGTAACGGTTCTTCACGTGCGTAAGTGCCCCAAAAATAAGATCTGAGCGCATACCTATTCCTCTCTATACCGGGGTGCAGTCCTCACCCGGCGCTGCTATCGACCGCAGACTTCGTCAGCTGCAAATCGTGTTTCTGTTCAATAGACGGTGCGCCGGTACTTCAGGATGCACCTATCTTTTGTCCGTCCAGGCGCGCGCACATCTGCGCTCTCTGTCTACATCCACATTACCTTTGTGGAGATGGCGCCGTGACAGATCCCAGAAGGAACCTCCAAACGGAACTGACGCCATGATCGGGGTTCTATCGCCCCGTGCTTACATTTGAACTCGACTGGGTCACGCCTGGCCCTACGGGAAACCCTTGGCCACCGCAGCGAACCGGAAAACCAGCCCGCCAACCGCGACCTTCCAGAAGGTAACGCCTAATCAGGGGCAAGGTCAATACTTTTTTCGGTATTCGGCAGAATTCATTCCTTCCAAAAATGGAAGTTTTTTAGATTCATAAAATACAACCACTTACGGAGATACTGCCCTGAAAACAGGGCAACATCAGGACCAGTATTGCCGATCGAGTGTGCGATATTGGATCGCCTCGGCGATATGCGGCACGCCGATCTGTGCTTCACCTGACAGATCGGCAATTGTCCGGGCAACCTTGAGAATGCGGTCATGCGCACGCGCGCTAAGTCCCTGTTGCTGCATGGCGCGCTCCAGAAGACGTTCCGCGTCCGAGGCAAGCTCGCAGTGCAGACGAATCTGCTGCGTCGACATCTGAGCATTGGCGAAGATCCTGCGGCCACGGCGGGCGCCTTCCGGTGTCAGCGCAAAGCGTTCATGCTGCCGCCGGCGCGCCTCCAGCACCCGAGTCCGGATCTCCTTTGAGCCTTCCGCCGCTGCTCCCGACCGCAGCTCCTTATATTGCACCGCCGGAACCTCGATGTGGATGTCGATACGGTCGAGCAGCGGGCCGGAGACCTTGGAGACATACCGCTGGATCATCGGTGGCGTACACATACACTCGCGGCTCTTGTCATTGAAGTAGCCGCAGGGACATGGATTCATCGCCGCGATTAACATGAACCGCGCCGGAAAGCTCAGGCTCATGGAAGCCCGCGAGATGGTCACCGTGCCATCCTCGAGCGGTTGCCGCATCACCTCCAGCACGTTCCGTGGAAACTCCGGCAGCTCATCCAGGAAGAGAACGCCGTTATGCGCCAGAGATACCTCTCCCGGACGCGGCACAGCTCCACCACCGATCAGACCGGCATCACTGACGGTGTGATGAGGAGAGCGGAAGGGACGATGTGTCACCAGGCCGGTCTCGGTATTCAACACGCCGGCAACCGAATGGATCTTGGTCGTCTCCAGTGCCTCTTCAAACATCAGCGGAGCCAGGACCGATGGGAACCGCTTTGCCAGCATCGTCTTGCCGCTGCCCGGAGGTCCAATCATCAGCACGTTGTGTCCGCCCGCGGCAGCAACCTCCAGAGCGCGCTTCGCCGTATGCTGACCGCGAACATCGGAGAAGTCCGGCATTGCATCCTGAGTCTCATTCAGTAGCGTGCTCTTATCCAGTTGCACTGGTGAGATACTCTCCTGCCCGGTGGCGATGCCGTTGATCAGTTCCCTTACCTCGATCAGGCTTCTCACCGGATACACCATGAGGCCATCAACGACGGCAGCCTCGCGTGCATTCACGGTTGGAACGACCAGCCGCTTCACGCCTTTCTGCCGCGCAGCGACAGCTACGGGAAGAATTCCCTGCACGCCACGTACGGTGCCGTCTAACCCAAGCTCTCCGAGAAAGAGAAACTCAGTCAGATCAATCGGCTGCAATGCGCCATAGGCGCCCAGGATGCCAAGCGCGATCGGTAGATCGAACCCGGAACCTTCCTTACGGATATCCGCTGGAGCGAGGTTGATGGTGATGCGCACCGGCGGCATGTCGAAGCCTGAGTTGCGGATAGCGCTGCGCACACGATCGCGGCTCTCTTTCACGGCTGCATCAGGTAGGCCGACGGTTGAGAAGGTCTCCGCGTCTCGGACCACTGTGGAAAAGTCAACCTCAACATCAATCAAATGTGCGTCGATACCGTAAACGGCAGCACTACGAGTTTTGAAGAGCATGTAAACCTGTGTTTGCTAAGGCAGTAAATTCTTCCGACTATAGCATCCAACCCAGCAGTAGAACGCTGCAGGATTCTTCCCGCTGCAAGCACCGGAAAGACAAACATGAAGGTTTACACCTCTCCTTTGCGTCGGTCGCTGCATCTTCTTGCCTGGGTCGGCGGACTGATTGTCTTGTTTCTCTGTCTTCACGCGGTTGCACCTGCGGAGATGCAAGGTTCCGCAGAGGATGCCACCCCCGAACCGCCGAAGGCCACACCCGCACAGATCAATTCGGATGCCTGGAACATTCTGGACAAGGAGGCATCCGAGAAGAAGACCGAGACGCTCGTTATCGTTGTCGCGGCTCTTGGAGATCTTGGAGGAGAACCGAAGGCACAGAAGATGCTGCTGGAAGCAATCGACAGCTCCGACCAGGACGTACGCATGGCTGCCATCGCGGCCATGGGGCAGACCAAAAATCCCATGTTCGTACCAACGTTACGCAAACTCCTGGACGATCCCAAGCCGCAGGTTGCCTTTACCTCCGCAAGTACGCTCTGGAGTATGGGAGATCACTCAGGACAAGATCTTCTCTTCGCTGTCGTTGAAGGCGAACGCAAAGGGAACGCGGGCATGCTTGGCGGGGCAATACATCAGGCCGGCAAGGATATGCACTCCCCTGCCGAGATCGCAAAAATGACTGCGCCGTTCGTCCTTGGCCCCTTCGGCATCGGCTTCGCGGCTTACAACTACGTGCACAAGGCCGGCGGAGATAGTCCGCGCGTCATTGCTGCCGAGCTGATCGCGCAGAATAAGACTCCAGAGGTCCGCAAGGAGTTAGTCGACGCACTCGAAGACAAGGACCAGGAGGTACGGTTGACTGCGGCGCGCATGCTTGGCGACTTCCAGGATCCGGACCTCGCGGAGAATCTCATCCCTCTCTTTCTCGACAGCAAACCGGCGGTACGGATTACGGCTGCGGCAGCAGCCATTCGCCTGACCTCAGTGCGCACCTCCGCTCCGATTGTTCCGAAGCATAAGAGCAAGACAGTAAAGCATTAGGGTGTGTCATCAAACTCCTGACGACAGGAACTGATGTCACGGGCAGGGATGTATGCTGAAAGGCAGAGCCGGCGGCTCTGCCTTTCAGCATTGGAACTGCCGGTCAGTGAACGACCGTGAATACTTCTCTCTTTGAGCTCTTCAAGATCGGCATCGGCCCTTCCTCCTCACACACAGTCGGTCCGATGCGCGCTGCCCTGCAATTCACGCAGCATCTGAGGCAGGCCAGTCTGCTCTCGCAAACCAGCCGGGTCTCCGTAGAGCTCTTCGGTTCCCTGGCGCTTACCGGACATGGACACGGCAGCGATAAGGCGATTGTGCTCGGTCTCTCTGGCGAGGCTCCAGATCAGGTAACACCCTCGACCATCGAACGCATCCTTACTGATTGGCAAACGGATGGCCGCATCCAACTGGCGTCGGATCATGCAGTGACACTGCGTGAAGGAATGGAGCTTCTCTTCCACCGCAACCGGATGTATCCCGATCCAGCAGTTCCCTCTCATCCGAACGGCATGCGGTTCACGGCATTTGATGCGGAAGGCAATACGCTGCACCAGGAGACGATCTTCTCCGTCGGCGGCGGCTTTGTAGTGCAGGCAGAGGACTTCGGACGGCAAAGCGCTGTTGCCACGCGTAACGTACCGTATCCGTTTCACTCGGCGGCTGAATTGCTGCAGGTTACCGCGCAGCATGGCCTGACGATTGCACAAGCCATCATGGCGAACGAGGTCGCACTCGCCGGCAGTGAAGCAGCAGTTCGGGAACGCATCCTCGCCATCTGGAAGGTGATGCAGGAATGCACGGAGAAAGGCATCACGACGGAAGGCATTCTTCCTGGCGGCCTTAATGTGCGGCGACGCGCTCCAAGACTCGCGACCCGTCTGCGCGCCGAGGGCAGTAAAGATCCATTGGCGCCGATGGACTGGGTGACGGTCTATGCCATGGCGGTCAACGAAGAAAATGCCGCAGGCGGACGTGTGGTCACCGCACCGACAAACGGAGCGGCGGGCATTATCCCTGCAGTCGCGCACTACTACCTGAACTTCATTCCGGACGCAGACACCGAAGGCATTCTGCGTTACTTCCTTACCTCGGCCGCGATCGGTGTCTTGTACAAGGAGAACGCCTCCATCTCCGGAGCTGAAGTGGGATGCCAGGGCGAGGTGGGTGTTGCCTGCAGCATGGCTGCAGGCGGACTCGTCGCCGCATTGCATGGCAGCAACGATCAGGTAGAACACGCAGCGGAGATCGCCATGGAGCACAACCTCGGCATGACATGCGATCCCATCGGCGGCCTCGTACAGATCCCATGCATTGAACGCAATGCGATGGGAGCTGTAAAGGCAGTGAATGCTTCACGCATGGCAATGCATGAAACAGAGGGCCACAAAGTATCGCTCGATCAGGTGATCAAGACGATGTATCAGACAGGTCTCGACATGCAATCGCGCTATAAAGAGACCTCACTTGCAGGTCTTGCGTTGAATGTCATCGAGTGTTGAGACGAGTTCGCATTCGGGTCGTCGCAAACTTCGTTACAACTTTCTTCACTTTTCTCTTGACACAGTTTTTTCAGACTTCTATACATTCCCTAGTTGCAAGTCAGCGTTGCTGTCTGCAACAGGGAGAATAGAGAGGCGACAAGAACGGCGAAAAAGTAAACCGCCGGGAGTCAGCCTCCAACGTAAGGCAACAAACAAGGCAACACATGCGGGGAGCGCGACAGCGCTCCCCACAGTGTTTAAGCTGGATGTGATGACACGACGCCGCTGGATTGCCGATCGATGGAATGACGAACGAACCTCTGCTTCCCTGCTGGGAGAACAAGCGCAACACCTCGCGCGGGTCTTGCGTGCCGAGGTCGGTCAGACCTTTGACGTCGTTGCAGGCGGCTTTCTGCATCGCGCAACCGTAGCAAGTGTCAGCGAGGATGAGGTTCGTTTCGATCTGCACGAAGAACAGGAGATCGACCACGCACTTCCGATTCATCTGCTGCTGGCGGTCTTCAAGTTCGATCGCATGGAGTGGGCCATTGAAAAAGCCACGGAGCTCGGCGTCGAGCGCATCACTCCCATTCTGGCTCGCCGCACGGAGAAGCATCTGGCACAAGCCGCGGCCAAACGCGTCGAGCGCTGGCGCCGCATTGCGCTCGAAGCCAGCAAGCAGTCGCGCCGCGCATCCGTGCCTGAGATCGGCGATCCCGAAACGTTGAAGGCTGCTCTCGGCAAAGAGACCTCCACGATCAAAATCCTGCTCTCAGAGACGGAACAGCAAACGACCATCGCTTCCGCACTTCGCCAGACTGAGGCAACCGCACTCGCCATCGGTCCCGAAGGCGGATGGACACCTGAAGAGATGGCGATCTTCCAGCAGCACACCTGGACCCCGGTAACCATCGGCCCCAGAATTCTGCGGGCAGAGACGGCTGCGATTGCCGCGCTGGCGATCGCCGGAGCTTTTCTGTAGAGCATTTTCCCTGTTGCTGGGTATCCCTAAACGGCATGCTGCGGCGTTTTCATCACGGAAAACGCCCATAGATGCGGAAGCCCTACATTACACCCCCAGGGAAAATGCTCTAACGCTAAAGAGAAAGGCGCGGCTGATAGCCGCGCCTTCTATCCAAATCGAAGAGCTCTGCTCCGTAGAAGAGCTGTGATCCCTAACTGAAGATATCCTTCACCTTGTCGAAGATGCCCCGGCCATGCGGCGCATTTTCAATCGACATGCTTTCGCTCAGCTCTTCCAGAAGTTCACGCTGCTGCTTGCTGAGCTTGGTCGGTGTCTGCACGCGGATCTCCACCAGCAGATCGCCCTTCCCGCTGGCGTTCAGGTGGGGCACACCCTTGCCTTTGAGCTTGACGACCTTGCCGCTCTGTGTGCCTTCGGGAATCTTAACGGTCGCCGGACCTTCGAGCGTAGGTACTTCCAGTTCTGCGCCGAGGGCCGCCTGTGGGAACGAGATCGGTATGGAGCAGTGCAGGTCATCGCCGTCGCGCTCGAAGAACGCATGCGCCTTCACCGTAAGGACGACGTACAGATCACCCGACGGTCCGCCGAAACGGCCCGCCTCACCTTCGCCGCCATACCGGATGCGTGTACCGTCCTCGACGCCAGCAGGGACCTTCACCAGGATGACGTGATCGCGCTGCACACGGCTTTCGCCGCGGCAGGTTGGACACGGATCCACAATCAATGTTCCAGTGCCTTGGCACGAGGTGCAGGTACGAGCGATGGAGAAGAACCCCTGCTGCATCCGTACCTGTCCACGACCGCCGCAGTGCGGGCATGTGATGGGCTGCTTGCCCTTCGCCGCGCCGCTGCCATGGCAGTCGTCGCAGATCTCCATACGGCGGATCTTGATCTCCAGCTCTTTACCGAAGGCGGCATCTTCGAACTCGATCTTGAGATCGTAACGAAGATCGCGTCCACGCTGCTCGCGCGTCGGACGACTGCCGCCGCGTCCTCCGCCGAACATCTCGCCGAAGAGGTCGCCAAAGATATCGCCGAGGTCCTGCGAGTCGCCGAAGGGGCTGCCGGTAAATCCGCCGCCTGCACCCGCTCCGTTGACGCCCGCATGTCCGAAGCGGTCATACGCGGCGCGCTTGTTCGGGTCGCTGAGCACCTGGTATGCCTCGCTGCATGCCTTGAAGCGTTCTTCGGCATCCGCATTATCGGGGTTGCGGTCGGGGTGGTATTTCAGCGCCATCTTGCGATAGGCCGCTTTCAGTTCGGTATCTGTCGCTGTCCGCGATACTTCCAGGACTTCGTAGTAATCAATCTTCACGTTAGCCGTCGCACTCATCCGTACTGCATCCCTACAAGATTGCTAGAGCAATTCTCCTAATACTGTAGCTCTGGATAAATCTGCGAATGCCGTTTTCTTTGCCGGAAAACGGCGCAAACAGCCCAGACTCCGCTATACGCCTTTAGGAGACTTGCTCAGTCGTTTACCTGCGCATGATTAACGGCGATCTTTACCATCGCCGGGCGCAGCAGTTTGTCTTTGATGCGGTATCCGCGCCGCACTTCCTCAAGTACCTGATGATCGGGATACTCGGAAGTTTCAACCGAACCCAGGGCCTCATGGAAGCGCGGGTCGAACTGCGCTCCGACGGTCTCTACCGGGGTAACCCCGAGCGTCTTCAACGCCTCTTCCATCTGCTTCAGAATCAATTCGACACCGGAACGAAGCTGCTCCGCATTTCCCTGCGACTTCAGCGCAAGCTGGAAGTTGTCCAGCACCGGCAGAAAGTGTTCTACGGCGTTCGAGACGGCATAGTCCCGGAACTCTGAACGCTCTTTGGCTTCACGCTTACGGAAGTTATCGAACTCCGCCTGCAGCCGCGCAAGGCGGTCCACCAGGCTGTCACGCTCAGCCTTGACTGTCTCCAGCTCAGCCGCCGTGGCGGCTTCGGTTCCTTCCACCGGAGCAGCGACCGCCTGCTCCTGCATCTCAGTTTCTTGACTCATATTCCTGAAAATCCTTCTCATCTATTCTCTCGCATCAGGGCAACTCTGTGGTGCCGCCGGTGTGGAGCATCCGGTCGAAGAGATGCGCGACGTAGCTGACGGCGCCCATCGTCTGCTCGTAACGCATTCGTTGGGGTCCGATGACGGCCAGCGCTCCCCGGGTTTCCCCGGCTACCGACGCAGGAGCTGCCACCAGGACCAACCCCTCCATGCCGGGAGCATGCTCTTCCAGACCGAAGATGACGCGAACGCTCTTCTGCTGCGCATCGATATAGGCGTTCAACAAATCGATCAACCGCTGTTTGGTCTCGAGCGCCTGCATCATGGCGCGTAGACGATCTCTATCCGCAAGGCTGGACACCAGGTTGGCAACACCATCCACGTATACGGTCTGGACCACGGTCTCTCCGGAAGGCAGTGCCTGCCCCCAGAGCTCGTTCACGCGGGCAAGAAGCTGATGGTATTCGCTACGCTCGGATTCAATGCGAACTCCGAGCTCTTCTCGAATGGTGTCGAGCGTCCATCCGCGAAAGTTTTCATTCAGATAGCTCGCCGCGATCTCCAGGTCGGCGACAGTAAGATCGTGACTCACTGTCAGCATGCGATCGCGCACAACGCCTGGCCGGGTTACTACGACCGCCATCACACGACCGGAGCCCAGGCGCGAGAAATAGATGTGCTCCAACTGGTCACTGATGCGCGCGCTGGCAAATGCAATTCCCACACCGCTGGAGAGCGCTGCAAGAACCCGGCTGGTGCGCTCCAGAAAGTTCTGGGTATTCCCGACTCCCTGCAACTGCTGATCGATCGCGACACGCGACTGCTCCAGCAAGGTAGCCTGACTGGAACGAATCCGCTCGACGTAGACACGGAATCCAGACGCGGTAGGAATGCGCCCGGCGGATGTATGTGGCTGCTCGAGGAGACCATCGTCGGAGAGGTCGGCCATCAGATTGCGGATGGTCGCAGAGCTCAGCCCTGCGATCTCACCGATGGCATTCCGCACAACGGCCTGGGACGAGACCGGCTCGCCCGATGAGACATACTCTTCCACGATGGCCGTGAGTACGGCAAGCTTGCGCAGAGAGAGATTTGCAGTCACAGCCTGTCCCATACCTCTATTGTGGACCATTCCGGAGGGATAGCTCTACCGGAAAAGCTGGCCCCGGTAGACCGCTTTCCGCAAAGCCTTTGCATCCTGCATCTTGAGCAGATCCGGAAGGACTTCGTGCTGAGTGCCAGAGATGTCGTTTCCCCATCCCACCCATTGCGAGTCACCGCAACGAACAAGTTCGTCGGGGACCCCCTATACGCAATGGATGGGCACCCAGCTCTGAGGTCGATTCGGCGATATGTCTAGGTGATCTCCAGCACGTCGTCAGACTTGGCGCTTACCTCGGCGGCGCGTGCGATGACATTCCGGGCAATCTCATAGAACCCCTTTGCACGTTCGGAAGTCTCGCCTCCGAGAGCCACGGGAAGACCGCGGTCTCCGCCGGAGCGAATCTCGGGATCGAGATCGATGCTGCCCAGGAATGGCAGACCGAACTGCCGTGCTGTCTGCTCCGTTCCGCCGGCGCCGAAGACGTCCAGCATGCTGCCGTCTGGCATCTTCATCTGGCTCATGTTCTCCACCATACCGAGCACTTCGACATTTACCTGGTGGAACATCTCCAGCGCCTTACGCGCGTCCTGCAGCGCCACGCTGGAGCCGGTGGAAACCACGACAGCGCCAGTAAGAGGCACAGTCTGTACCAGTGAGATCACCACATCGCCTGTTCCCGGAGGCAGGTCGACCACCAGGTAATCCAGCTCTCCCCACTCCACCTGCTGCAGGAACTGACGGATGATCTGGTGCAGCATCGGTCCGCGCATCACCATCGGCTTGTCGCCGGGCGAGATGAGGCCGATGGAGATGAACTTAACCCCGTGCGCCTGGATCGGCTCAATGCGGTTCTCACCGACGACGTTTGGTTGGCGCTGCGTGCCCAGCATGATGGGCACATTCGGACCATAGATATCGGCATCCACCAGGCCGACACGATACCCGAGCTTCGCGAGCGCGATAGCCAGGTTCACACTGGTTGTGGTTTTTCCTACGCCACCCTTACCGCTTCCGATGGCAATGACGTTAGCAATTCCAGGCAATCTTTGCGGGCCCTGAGGCGCGCCATGTCCCATGTGTCCCATATGGTCGACTCCCAAATCTCTTTCGGTTACGGCGGTTAGAGATACCAGCCGGTTTCAAGACTTTTGCGGACGCGCTTCTTTCGCTCCGTTTCGCCGCTGCGCGCTTCGCGCCGCTTCAGGGCATCCTCATAGCGGCGTTTCTGATGCTCTGTCTCAGGAAGGATGCAGTCCACCGCGACGGGATGCCCCGTATTGTCCACGGCCACGTAGGTGAGGTACGCCGAGGAGACGTGACGGAGCTCGCCGGTCTTCGGATCTTCCACCATCGCTTTGACACCAACCTCCATGGAGGTACGGAAGGCACGGTTGACGCTCGCCCTCAGAATCAGCACCTCGCCTACGTGGACAGGCGCGACGAAATCGAGCGAGTCCATACTGGCGGTGACGACTGTTGTCGCTCGCGCGTGCCGATAGGCGGCAACTGCACCTACCAGGTCAATAAACTGCATCAGACGTCCGCCGAAGAGGTTGCCGAGACCATTTGCATCGGCGGGAAAGATCACTTCGCTGCGCTCGGCCTGACTTTCGACGACCTTACGCTGTCGCTTCTCTTGCATACCAATAGTTTACCGCCGTAGCCGGGAGGCGGTTTCCTCGGGCAAACCTGAGAAAGCAGATCCCTTACTGCACCACTAGCAGAGCTGCTCAGAGCCCCATACGGAATGACACATAAAAAGCCGGCGCGCGGAGCGCGATACCCCACGCTAAACCCAGCGAACAAGTTCGCCGGGACGCCGCCCTTCGTCTTCGACAAAGAATGGGGCAACGAGAGTCTCGGCTCGACCGGATTTGATGACACGCCCTGGATGCATCAAGCTAGGTATATGAAATCCGCACTCGTCACGTCGTACGCCCAACTACCCGCTTTCGACGACTTTCAGGATCCCGCTCCCACGGAGAACGAGACCCTGATCAAGGTAACGGCAGCCGGAATTCACCCCATCGTGAAGGCGCTTGCCAACGGAACGCACTATGGCAGTACCGGAAAGTTTCCGTTTATTCCGGGCGTAGACGGCGTAGGAACGACACCTGATGGCAGACGCGTCTTCTTCGGCATTGCTCGCCCACCCTTCGGATCGATGGCTCAGTACACCCTGGCCGGCGACTTCATGATCGAACTTCCGGAGAGTGTGGACGATGCTTTTGCGGCGGCGGCCGCAAACCCGGCGATGTCGTCGTGGGCAGCACTGGCGATGCGTGCGAAGTTTCAGGCCGGCGAGTCTGTACTGATCCTTGGCGCTACCGGCGCTGCGGGACAACTCGCCGTGCAGATTGCAAAACATCTTGGAGCGCGGCGAGTTGTTGCCTGCGGCAGAAATGCGGCGGCTCTGGAAGAGCTTACGGCCCTGGGTGCAGATGCGACGATCTCGCTGACGCTTCCGCCTGAAGAACTTATCGAGGCCTTCAGGAATGAGATCGCCATGAACGGCGTGGATGTCGTCCTCGATTATCTGTGGGGAGCGCCTGCGGAGGCCATGTTGAACGCCATTGCGCATAAGGGCCTCTCGCATCACGGTACACGCATCCGGTTTATTCAGATTGGCTCATCTGCTGGACCGGCGATCACACTGCCGGCATCTCATCTCCGTTCGAGCGGAGTTGAGTTGTTGGGCTCAGGCTTCGGCTCGGCTTCGATGGATGAGCTGAGGATCGCCATCCAACAGTTCTTTGAAGCCTGCAGCAAAAAGCCCTTTCAGACGAAGTTTGTAGCGCGTCCGTTGGAGGAGGTGGCCAGCGCATGGGCCGAGCCGAATGAGCCGCGTGTCGTTCTTCGGCCCTAACACTAAGACAAGTATCGATGTAGTTCGGAATGCCGATACTCTCGTTGCCCATGCTTTGTCGCGAAGGGTAGGTTCCCCGGCGAACTCGTTCGCCGAGGTTTAGCGTGCGGTATCGAGAGAAGCGAGACCGTTTTCCCATCCCCATGATGGCAAGAACAACACTCTAAAACTCCAAATCAATGCTTGGGCTAGTGAAGGCCGGGCCCATGTCCCCGAGGGACATGGGGCACCCGGTGCATGGGCTATCTTGAACCAGTCGACACACCCTAAACTAACGTTATGGACAAGATTGCCGCACTGACCGAGATTCTCACCCAGGACCCCGCCAACGCCTTCGCACGCTACGGACTCGCCATGGAGCACCTGGGTAAAGGTGATGCGGAGACCGCACTCCGTGAATTTCAGGCATTGCGCGAGCACCAGCCTGATTACGTTCCCGGACATCAGATGGCGGCACAGACGCTGATCAAGCTGGGCCGCTACAGCGAGGCGCGCGAACGGCTGGAAGCCGGCCTGGCGGCAGCGGAGAAGACCGGTAATGCGCATGCCTTGTCAGAGCTCTCGGGTCTGCTGGCAGACCTTCCCTAAGGCATAGCTGCTGCAACACTTTGCCTAGAGCATTTTCCCTGTTGCTGGGTAGCCCGCAGGGGCGTGCAGCGGCGTTTTCATTGCGGAAAACGCCCATAGATGCAGTAGCCCTACTCTACATCTACAGGGGAAAATGCTCTGTCGCGAATAGCTCACCTCGGGTAGCATGGTGCCCATGCTCGCTGTCGCACTGCCTGTAATGTCTCCTGTGGTGACGTGGACGGATGTCGCGTTGCGCCTGGGACTGGCTGCTCTGGCTTCCGCGGGGATTGGCTTCAATCGCGATGAACGTTCGCACCCCGCAGGACTTCGCACCATCATGCTGGTCTGCATTGCGGCAACACTCGCTGCACTGCAGGCAAATCTCGTTTTGCCGACTGTCGGTAAGGCCCTCAACTCATTTGTGCAGGTCGACCCGATGCGCTTGCCGCTTGGCGTCCTAACAGGCATCGGCTTCATCGGTGCAGGCGCGATCGTACGCCGCGAAAACTTCATCACCGGTCTCACGACGGCGGCGACCATCTGGATCGTCACCATCCTGGGCATCCTGTTCGGCCTCGGCCAACTGGTTCTGGCCGGCATCGGCTCTGTCCTCACGCTCATCATCCTTTGGTGGCTGCGGTATGTCGATGATGTATTGCCACGAAAGCGTCGCGGGACATTAGCGGTATCGATTACGTACACGCCTACGATTGAAACTGAGGTGATGTTCCTGCTGGCTTCAACAGGATTTACCGCGGACAGATGGCACGTGGTGCACGATGAGGTCAACGGAATCACCACCTTGCAATGTGATGTCACTTGGAAGACCAGGGGAGGGCATCAGCCGCATATGCCACGTCCGTTCACCGAACTGCGAGCACTTCCAGGGCTCCGGACCTTCTCTTGGGAGGAGTGAGCGCGCTCCCTATGCATGAAGCCTATACTTGTGGCATGCCGGTACCGACGAATCTGCCCCTGACCCTTGGTGCACTGAAGAAGAGCGAGTGGACTCCGGAGCGCGTAAACCGCTCCGTCAAGGATGAGCTGCGCGAAAACCTGATTGCGCGTCTGCGCTCCCGGGAGACTATCTTTCCCGGCATCGTTGGTTACGAAGACACCGTCGTTCCGCAGATTGTGAATGCCGTATTGTCGCGGCATCACTTTATCCTTCTCGGTCTGCGCGGTCAGGCCAAGAGCCGTATCCTGCGCGCGCTGACTGGCCTGCTGGATCCCGTCATCCCCTATGTCGCCGGATCGGAACTGCGCGACAACCCGTATAAGCCGCTGAGCAAGTTCTCGCGCGACCTGATCGCGGAACAGGGCGATGACACGCCCATCTCCTGGCTCACTCCCGAGGATCGCTACGTGGAGAAACTGGCGACTCCGGATGTCACCGTCGCCGATCTGGTCGGTGACCTTGACCCCATCAAGGCGGCGCGCGGCGGCCAGGAGCTCTCCTCTGAACTGACCATGCACTACGGTCTTCTTCCCCGCGCCAATCGCGGCCTGTTCATCATCAATGAGCTACCTGACCTCGCGGGCAAGATCCAGGTGGCGCTCTTCAACATCATGCAGGAGGGCGACGTGCAGATTAAGGGCTACCCCGTCCGTCTGCCGCTGGATGTCGCCATTGCCTTCTCCGCCAATCCCGAGGACTATACGGCACGCGGCAAGATTGTGACGCCGCTCAAAGACCGCATCGGCTCCGAGATTCGTACGCACTATCCCGAGTCGCTGGAAGAAGCCATCACCATCACCACGCAGGAGGCATGGGCTTCACGCCCCAACGCGAAGATCGAGATTCCGCAGTACATCCGCGAAGTGGTTGAGTTGATCGCCTTCCTTGCCCGTGAAGACAAGAAGGTGGACAAGCGCTCCGGTGTCTCACAGCGCCTGCCGATCTCAACGATGGAGCTTGTTCTGTCGAACGCCGAGCGGCGCGCGCTGATGCATGACGAGACACTGGCCGTGCCTCGGATCGGCGATATCTACACCGCGATGCCGGGCATCACCGGCAAGATCGAGCTCGAGTACGAAGGCGAGATGCGCGGCGCCGACGTGATTGTGCACGACATCATTCGCCAGGCGGTACAACGTAGCTTCGATAAGTATTTCGCCAACATCAACACGCAACAGATTGAGGAGTGGTTCAATCTCGGCGGCACGGTTCAGTTGAACGATCAGCAGGCTGCAGCCGCATCCCTGAAAGAACTCAAGCAGATTCAAGGGCTGATGGACAAGCTTGAGCCGCTGGGCATCACCTCAAAGTCGTCTCCAGAACTCGCGGTTTCGGCAGCAGAGTTTCTGCTGGAGGGTATGACGGCGCATCGTCGCATTACCCGCAGTGAAGAACGCAGCTTCTCTGCCGGTGACAAGGCACGCCGCAATGAGCAGGCGGCCAACTTCCATGAGACCGTGCGTGAACGCGAGAAGGAACGCGCTGAGTGGGAGGCAAAAAACCGGACCCGGCGCGGCTTCAACTAATAGCAACGAAAGTAGAGAGACGTGGCCCAGAAAGAAAAGCCGGGCCCATGTCCCCGAGGGACACCACCCCAACGAACAAAGTTCGTCGGGGACCCTGACATGGGGCACCCGGTGCATGGGCGGGCCTGAGTGGATAGATAACCTCTACACATTCGAAGATTCAGATTTCTTATAAGCTAGCGACTTCCTACCGCATCAGCGCTTATGGTTCAGGTCATGAACATCAGCGCTACGCAGCTTGTCTTCGATACCACCGCCGCCACCTACGACCGGGACCGTGCAAAGCTGATTCCCCCGCACGACGATTTCTATGGCTGGGCCATCCGCCTGATTCCGCCAGCAGCGAAGACCATCATCGACCTCGGAGCCGGTACCGGCATTCTGACGGCACTCATCCGGCAGCACTTCCCCGAAGCGCAGATTCATCTCGTCGATCTCTCTCCATCGATGCTCGAGATCGCTCGCGAGCGCCTTGGGCATGACAGCCGCATGCACTTCCATCAGCTCGACTACGCGAACGATTCCCTTCCCGGTGGCGTCTGTGCGGTCGTCTCAGCTCTTTCGATCCATCACTCGACGGACGAAGCAAAGCAGAAGGTCTTCGGTGCCGCCTTCAAGGCGTTGAAACCGCGCGGGGTCTTCATCAATGCGGATCAGGTGGCAGGCCCTACTCCCGCTGTCACCGATCGTTATCACGAGCTCTGGCTACGCCAGGTGCGGAGGATCGGAGCAACCGAAGAGCAGATCAAGGCGAGTCTCTACCGGATGACCGATGACAAGTGTTCTCCGGTCGAGGAGCAGCTCCGCTGGATGCGTGAGGCAGGTTTCGCTGACGCCGACTGCTGGTTCAAGGAGGCTCGCTTCGCGGTAATGGCCGGTACGCGTCTATAGGGCGCGTCATCAAAGCAGGCCAATAACGAGGGGGGCGTATCATCGAAGCAGGCCGATGAAGACGACGCGCTACAAGAAGTACGAGGGCGACCTGGCCAGCGAGCTTGGCCTTGAAGAGCTGATGGAAGCGCTCGGCGATTTTCTGCTCGACTCCGGCTTCCAGAATCCCTACGCCGATTTCAACGAGATGAACCTCGACCAGACGCTCGACGACCTGCGCGAGGCCATCCGCCAAGTGCTGGAGAACGGCGACTTCCTCGACGAGCAGACACAGCAGCAGTACGACGAGATGTCTGCCGAACAGCAGGAGAGCCTGGTCGACCGCCTGGTCGAGCGCATGCAGAACGAGAACATGATCCGCACCGATGCGGAAACTTCGGACAGGACACAGCAGTCCGCCGCTCCCGGCGAAGTCGGCCGCAACGAGTCGCAGGTACGCTTCGAGGTCACCGACAAGTCGATGGACTTTCTCGGATACAAGGCGCTGCGCAATCTGCTTGGCTCTATGGGCCGTGCCAACTTCGGCCGTCATGACACGATCCAGGAAGCTTCCGGTGTCGAGGCCAGCGGATCGTCCAAGCCCTATGAGTTTGGCGACACGCTCAATCTCGACGTCACCGCTACGCTGAAGTCCGCCATTGAACGCGAAGGTCTGAGCATGCCGCTGAACATCGAGTACAGCGACTTGTACGTGCATCAGTCAGAGTTCCAGGCATCCTGCGCCACGGTGGTGATGCTCGACTGCTCGCACTCGATGATCCTCTACGGTGAAGATCGCTTTACCCCGGCGAAGCGGGTAGCGATGGCGCTCTCGCATCTGACGCGTACGCAGTTCCCCGGTGACTCGCTGCACCTGGTCCTCTTTCACGATTCAGCCGAGGAGATTCCTATCTCGCAGCTTGGCCGTGTGAAGGTAGGCCCCTGGTATACGAACACGCGGGAGGGCTTCAAGGTCGCCCGCCGCATTCTTTCCCGTTCCAACAAACAGATGAAGCAGATCGTGATGATCACGGACGGCAAGCCTTCGGCGCTGACCCTTCCCGATGGGCGGATCTATAAAAACGCCTTCGGCCTCGATCCGCTTGTGGTCTCCGAGACTCTGGAAGAGGTTGGGCGGTGCAAGCGCTCCGGCATTCAGATCAATACCTTCATGCTCACCAATGACTTCGCCCTGGTGCAGTTTGTGCAGAAGGTGACGGCGATGTGCCGCGGGAAGGCTTACTTCACTACGCCACAGACGCTGGGGAATTATCTGTTGATGGATTTCATGCAGCGGCGGATGAGAACTGTTCATTAGGTTGTATCGACAGCATCCAAAAACGGGTCCTTCCCTAATCACCCCAGCGAACAAGTTCGCTGGGGACCTCGAACGCTCAGGATGACAACCTTTTGAGAAGAGCTCTGAAAGCGAAAGCCCCTCCGACTGAGGGGCTTTCTGCTTCTGTGATCTCGTACGCGTTAGAAGTCGATGATGTCTTTCTTGTCGTCGATCTTCTTGCCGTCCACGTCCGGAACCTTCTTCAGATCGTCGATCGTCTTGAAGTCGCCATTCTTGGTGCGGTAGTCCACGATCGCGCCGGCTTCCTTATCGGTCAGGCTGAGAGCCTTGGCAAGG
>JAEKKE010000253.1 GCA_019510535.1 Acidobacteriota bacterium | reverse complement strand
GATGCATTGAGCACCGTTGAGATGGCCGTGCTCAGGCGCTCCCACTGTTCCAGCTCCGACCGTAGTTGTTTGCTCCCGACAGGCGTCAGGGAGTAGAACTTCGCCTTCCGGTTGTTCTCTGAAGCTCCCCAGGAAGCTTCAATCCAGCCCTTATATTCGAGCCGATGCAGCGCGGGATAAAGAGAACCCTGCCCGATCTGGAGAACATCCGCCGAGATCTGCTGAATGCGAGTGGCGATGCCCCAGCCATGCATGGGGCCGTGAGCGAGGGTTTTCAGGATAAGAACGTCGAGCGTTCCCTGAAGAATGTCAGTGGACGGCGGCATAGACTCTCCCCTTGATATTCGACAAAAGAGTTTCGCATCTCGTGTCGAATGTCAAGGGGAGGCTGCCGTTGATGTCTGTGATCAGGCCTTGAGCTCCTGCAGGCCGACGCTTCCGTCCGTGAGATCGCCGAGCTGTTGGGAAAACGCCTGGAAATGCGGGGTAGTGAAGTGGTACTCCAGGGCCGCTTTTGAAACCCAATTTTCGTAGACTACCCATGTATTCGCGTCATCCAGGGATTGGTGCAGGTCGTAATTGATGCAACCCTCTTCTGCGCGCGACGGTGGCACAAGTGCGAGAAGCGCCTGTCCAAGCGACTCGCTCTTACCCGGTTTCGCTACCAGGGTTGCAATGATCGTAAGTTGCGGCATCGTTCCTCCGATTCTTGTTTTGTGGTGACTGTGTTCAGGTTGCTACTGCAATGGTTTCAAGGAGACCGTCTTTCCGGTCTGTACGGAGGTGCGAGCGGCATCGAGGATCTGCATGACGATCAGGTTCGTGTCCAGGGAAGACAGATCGCCCTGGTCTTTGACCTGTCCATGAAGAACGGCAGCCAGATATTTCAGAGAACCGGATTGGTCGGCGGGAAGCGAGGGAGAGGTTCCGGTCTGCTCTTCGGATTCGCCGACGAAGCGTTTGCGTGCATGGGAGGGGCCAACGGTAAAGACGGTTCCCCGGGTTCCGTAGAGCTCCATATCTTTGCGGGCGAAGCTCCAGTTCCACGACGCCATCAGAACTGCCTGAGTCTTCGGGTAGCGCACGATGATCGTTGCATCGTCGTCGACGTGCGGATAGATCTCCGGCTTGTCGGTCTGAGCGGAGGCGGCGACAGAGACTGGAGTTTCTCCATGCATCAGTACTGTGGCAAGGTCAGCACCGTAGCAGCCGAAATCGAAGAGTGCACCTGCACCATTGCGAACGGGATCGGTGAGCCATGGAAGCCATTCCGGGCCGACGCCAATCTCCTTCGGGCCTTCGTGCCCATCGTGCACAACGACTTTCCGTACATCGCCTAGCTTGTCATTGGCAGCAAGGCTCAAGGCTTCAGCGTTGGAGGAGTACCACGTCGTCTCGTAGTTGACGAGCACATGCACGTTGTAACGCTTTGCCACATCGCGGATAGCGAGTGTGTCCGGCATAGTGGTCGCAAGTGGCTTCTCTACCATGGACGAGATGTGATGAAGGGCAGCGGCCTCGATGACACGGCGATGGTCGAGAATGGTGGTGTAAACCAGTACGGCATCAGGATGGGTGCTGTTGAGCGTCTCTTCGAGGTCGGTGTGGAAGAGGGAATGGTCGAGCGAAAACTGCTTCTCGTAGGTGGCGGCGAGCGCGGTATCGGGTTCCACGATTGCGACCAGTTGGGCATCCGTGGACTTTGGAAGATCGCGGAGGAAGCCTTTGACGTGGCCGTGAACAAGGCCGACGATCGCGACCCGAATCGGCTGCTGTCCGCGCAGCACCGGTGCGAGTGCGAGGAAGAGAAGTGCCAGGGGTAATCTCAATTTCACTTGGGTCAAGCTCCTTTGCCGTCAGAGCATTTTTTCCTGTATGTGTGGTGTAGGGCTTCCGCATCTATGGGCGTTTTCCGCAATGAAAACGTCGCTGCACGCCCCTTCCGGGATACCTGGTAACAGGAAAAATGCTCCAGAAGGCAGTGTGCCGTGTCGCTTTGACGATGGTCAAGCGAACAGGAGGAAACCCAACGTCTTGCAGAATACGGTGGCTGAACAAACGAATGTTCTTTCTCCAGCCACCGTAGGACACCTGGCTCTGGTCTTCGCGGTTATGTTGTGCTTGTGCTGTTCCGGCTGCGGTGTAGCATGACAGGCCGCCGTGCCTGCATCGTGACTGTGACCCCGCGCCCTGCTTGCTTCAGAGAGACCGGCTCTTTCCTGTCCGGGAAGAGGGCTACGCCTGTGACTTCCTGTGGGTTCCAGGAGGCAGGCAGCGTTGCGGTCAGCGGGCCGTCATGGACGGAATACATAGCGATGCGATCCGTGCCCAGCGGGCAGAAGACAGCGTCCTTTCGTGCCACACTTGCTCCGTCGAGGATGACTTCGTAGCTCTGATCTTGCCAGTCCATCTCGATGGAGTTGCCGGAGCCTTCGAGGTGTGTAACTGTCCGGTCTTGAGTACGCTGAAAGCCTTCGATGTTGAGCAGGTGCAGACGGAACCACGGCACCATCGTCAGATAGAAGGAGTCGAGCATTCTCTCCTGCGAGGCGTCTCCATTGAAGATGGAGTGCTGTGCTTCGCCATAAAAAGTCATAAGAAAGAGCGGAAGCTCGCCCGCGTTACCGGCGCGGCCCCAGACGGCGCTCTTGCGGTAGATCATGGAGAGCATCGGTACGGGCTTTCCACCGAAGGGGCAGGGCTTGGGACCGCCTGCGTACCAGCTCATGCTCATCTTGCCGATGAATGGATAGCGAAGGCCTTCCGACGTGACGTCGACGCCGTGCTTGGCGAACTCTTCCATAATGCGGTAACGGCCCGCATTGAGATTACGAATGCCGCTGGCTGGATGTTTGGAATCCCAGTCATTGCGGATGGCGTAATACGAGAGCACATCGACGTGAATGGTTCCCGGCAGCTTGTAGCGTTCGCAGGTATAGCGGACGCGGTCCGGCCCTGGGCCTTCCATATATTTGGCCAGCCCCTGAATGTAGGATTCTTCGCCGGTCCACTCGCGGCTCTTCCAGAGCTCGCCATCGGGTTTGCGGGCGATCATCTCTTCGTTCCATGCCGGGCTGCTGCGATACGCGTCGTCGTAGTTGTCCGAGAGACTGACAGTGGTGTTCAACGATTTCGCGCGATCCATCAGACGCATCATGCCGTCATAGCCGCCAATGCGTTCATCCACAACATTCACCGCGGGGTAGCCCGTGTCTTTGCCGCGGAACTGCCAACCCCACAGGTGAACGAGTTGTGGAGAGCCGTCGGTCAGCGCATGCATGTCTCGAATGATTTGTTCGCAACGCTCAAAGGTTGCGGACGGTTTGGCAAACTTCGGCTCGTCAACCCGAATGCCATAGATGAACTTGTCATCATAGAAGTGATTGGGGATGGCAGGCATACGTGCCCGGACAAGTCTTGCTCCATCGATCCAGTCGAGGGCCTTTCCGCCCGCTTCCGGTTCGAGGAAGTCGAGGCGGCAGGCAGACTTCTGCTCCACGAGCAGGTTCGGTGTCGCGTTGTTACCACAGCTCTTCGGGGCGCCGCGTCCCAGGTTCATGTCGTAACAGGCACTTCCGTCAACACGATGAACCTTGGTGGTTCCGAGCGATGCGATTCTTTCGGGAGCTTCCCCTGTTACCGACAGGAGTGTGCCGTCCATGAATGCCGTCGTCTCCTGCACGCACATCGTGCCGGAGTGCCCTGCCATGATGACGGGAAGAACGCCATTGATCTCTCCCCAGAAGGTATTGAGAGACAGCTTCCCGGCCTTGGCGTCGCGCAGCGAGACCAGATCGCCGCCGTCGTCCGCATGGGCGATCCATGCATTTGGATCAGATTCGTACACGCTGACAAGGGAAGGCATCGAGAGTGAGATCAGCTCGAACCCGGGTTGCTCCTTTACTTCCTCAAGCGTGACCTGAATGTGCCGGCCATCGATCTGATAGCGCAGGATGAAGCTGGCCGCAGGCGCGGAATCGCAGGTCGCCTGGAAGTGGAAGTCGGCAGTAGTCCGTGTTGTCTTTTCGCTGGAGGGCCGTATCTCCACATCGCTGAAGGCGTGAGGTTCGCGCTGAAAGAGACGGACCTTCAAAGGGGTAGAAGGCGTGCTTCCGCGATAGAGCTTTCCGGAGCGGAGCAACCGATAGGAGACAGGCAGACCGGTCGTCGCGTCGAGTTGCAGAACAAGATGGTGCGAGCGCAGTGACGTAATGCGGCCTGTCGGAACGGGCGCGGCCGGCTCAGAGAAAAGATTGCCGGTCTTTGCCATGGCCATGCCGGCGGCACTGATTTTGAGAAGTGTGCGGCGGTTCAGGCCATCGGGGCGAACGGTCATGTGTACTGCTCCTTGTGTTGTCTTCGGGGACGAGCGTTTGTGCGCGCGTCCCGATGGTTTGTTAGAAACTAAGTTTGCCGCCAAACTGCAGTTGACGTACGGTGCCGGCTCCGGTGATACGGCCGAAGGTTGCCGTGCCGATGGTGCCTCCCGGATTGGAGTAGCTGGGGTTGTTCAATGCGTTGGAGGCCTCTGCCCTGAACTGGAACTTGACGCGTTCCGTAATCGGGAAGGTACGCGCCAGATTCAGATCGACATTGTGATACGCGGGGCCTGTCAGGAAATTACGAGAGGTATTGCCGTTGACTGGAACGCCGTTCGTTGGCACAGCGTTCTGAACAAACGCCGATGTATTGAACCACTGGCTCAATGAGCGCTGCACCGCATTCGGATCACCCACCACGGAGGCGCGATCGTTGGTCTGACCGTCGAGGTTGGCATCGAGTGAATTCATCACGGTAAAGGGAGAGCCACTACGAAGACGAGCAAGAGGCGAGATCTCCCACCCGTTTGTGATCGCTTTGAGCCAGCGTTGCGGTCCAGTGTAGTAATCCGGCTGCCAGACGATACCGATCGTCGACATCTGGCGGTAGTCGTTGTCGGTGCGGCCACGTTCGTCGCGTAGACGTGTGTAGTTCTGCGCGGTGCCTCCAGGACCGGAACTTTCAAGTCCGACACTCGAGAGCGACTTCGACCACACATACGTGCCGCTGACGGAGAGATGGTGAGACATGCGCTGCGTCACCGTCGCCTGCAGCGAGTGATACGAAGAGGACTGATTGGATTCAGTACGCAGAATCGTGCCGAACGGCTGGTACGGGCGGCGGCATTGAACATTGCCGGTTGTTGCCGTGAGGGTCGGTGTGCCTGTTGCGCCGGTAGTGCATCCTGAACTGCCGGCAGCGAGACCGTAGTTCGTGTTGAGACCCGGATAGTTGAGATCAGGAGCGTAGACCTGATTGCGGCTGAGTGCTCCCACATACGCGAGCGAGATGCCCCATGAGTTTGTGAGTTGTTGCTGGACAGATAAGTTCATCTGCACGGTGTACGGGGAGTCAGCTGATTTGCTTGTCGGCTGAATGGGACCGGCTACAGGAAAGAAGTTGCCGTTGTACGGAAAGATATTGCCTGAGGGCTGGCCACGATAAGGATTGGAGAGACTGGCGCCCGTTGTGCTGGAGACGACAGGGAAGCTGTAGCGGATAGCGAAAGGAATCGTATTGCCGCTGGCCATCCAGCTCTCCTCTGAGAGTGAACCCCAGAAGAGTCCTGCGCCGCCACGGAAAGCCGTTTTGCCATTTGCAAATGGATCGTAGGCTAACCCGAGTCGAGGCGAGAAGTGGCTATACCGCACAGGGGTGATGCCGCGGGAGATGCCTGCGTCGCCGGGAAAGAGCAGGCCAACAGGTGCATTCGGACGCACCGTAGATTGCTGCCCGGCAACAAAGCTGGATTCGCGATTCGCC
>JAEKKE010000660.1 GCA_019510535.1 Acidobacteriota bacterium | reverse complement strand
GCGATAATTAAGGTGTCTCTCACTTTTTGACCTCATCTGAGACAAATTTTTCTTCCGTACGTTTTGATCCATTGAAGACTTGAACGAGATAGACCTGTGGGGCCGCTGCACGAACCACGCGAGGTGCTGATACTGTTCGCGGCTTCGGCGGGGCGGGGCTGTTCTTATCGGCGAAGAGGTTCGCCATTACAGTGCCCGGAGGTTCAGCGATCTGGGTGTCGAGAGGGTTTCTCAGAACTAACTGAATGTGGGTCTGGTTACTTGCCAGACTGAGATCCTCTGCCTGCTCCGGAGTCACCAACAGATTGACGACCTGTACCGGCTTCGGCTTTCCTTCCTGATCTTTCTGGATGTCTGTGCCTGCTGACAGAACCTGGATGTTCTGCAGCAGCGTCTTTACCTTCGGCCCGTCGACCGGATTTGGTGTTCCCGGCGGGTTTGCAGCCAGTCCACCACCTGAGCCCGACGCGGCCAGGCGGCTATCGAGGACAGGCTCGTTCTGGTAGAGGTTGGAGACTACGCCTCTACCGACTGCGTCCTTGAGATTGAGAATTGCTCCCTTGGGTGCGGGCGAGGCAATTTCGGAGTAAGTTACGTCGACGTCGCGAAGCACACTGCCCAGCTTGATGTCTGTGGTTGCTACAACAACGCGCGTCATATTCGAGTGCGACGCCAAAACGCGTTTCCCAACCAGGCGAGATACAAGCAAGCTGCAGATAGCCGCGACGATGAATGCACTGAAGAGAATGACTACCACTCTTTTATTCATTTGGCTGAACCTTATCCGAAGGCAGATAGTGAGTCGCTTGCCTTCGGCACCCAATGTGGCAATTGCTGTGCCAAAAAAGTCATAGTTTTGGTCGTGGAATTGCACTTTTTTGACACATTCCAGTTGTCCAAATCGCGGAGCCAACCATCATGAGGCCGAGTACGCTTACGACGCTTTTTTCTGAACAGCCTTCTTCCAGCACCCCGCCGTCCGCAGCCGTGATCTCGCTTCTGTTGCACGGGATTGGATTTGCCGTTCTTTTCACGGCTTCGCGGCACATGCTGCGGCTTCCCTATGCGTCCGTGGTTGCAGAACGTTACACTGTCCGGCTTCTGAAAAATGCCCGGGTGGACGAATTTCGGCGTCTGACAATCAAAGGCGGTGAGGTGCAAACGGCTACACACGGCGAGGGTCACAAACTGGTGGCCGGCGGCGGCGCGCCGGTGATGTCGGCTCCGGTTCAGCCGGCACAGCCATCGCAGCCTCAAATGCTGCTACAGCCCGATGCGCCGCCCCGCCTCGTCGTGAAAGAGCCTATGCCTATTCCACTCGTCCGGCTGTGGTCTGCGGAGGAGCTGCCGAACCGGATCCTCGTCGCTCCGCCGCCGCAGGAGATTACGGTTGTAACGACGCGGCCCGCGTTGATCAAGCCGAATCGGGAGCCGAATCTGGCCGACGTCAACATGACGATGACACCTTTTCCTGTCCAGGCCCCGATCTTTCCTACAGGCACAACATCCCCGATCATCGTGCGTAGCGCTGAACCGGCGCCACAACAGATTCCGATGACCGCCTCTACTCAGACGGAGCAGCCAACGCCGGCGCAAGTGCTTTCGTTGTCGGCACTGCAGAGCGATGGACCAGTGGCCATTCCTCTGGCGAATCAAGCCGTGGTGGCGAACGCTCACGATGGGCTTACACCCGGCCGTCCAGACAAGGCCATGGTCAGTGGTAGTGGCGATGCCACCGGAGATCAAAATGGTAAGGGAACAGGAGCCGCAGGCACGCCGACGACCGCGCAGTCTGGTACCGCAGATCAGAATGGTGTCGTGGCTGGTTCAGGAGTGGAGACCAAGCCGGCTGTGACTCACATCACGCAGCCGGAGGACGGCAAGTTCGGTGTCATCGTTGTTGGATCGCCTTTGGCGGAGCGTTATCCGGAGATCGAAGGTGTTTGGCACGACCGCGTAGTCTACACTGCGTATCTGCGTGTTGGCGCGAGCAAGAGCTGGATACTGCAGTACTCTCTTCCGCAAGCGGGAGACACTATAGTCAACAGCACCTCGCGGCCGGATGCGCCCTGGCCTTACGATATGCTGCGGCCTCATCTCGCTTCTACTGACTATGACGCAGACGCGATCCTCATTCACGGGTTCATTAACATGACTGGCCGCTTCGAAAA
>JAEKKE010000658.1 GCA_019510535.1 Acidobacteriota bacterium | reverse complement strand
TTGGCGACATGGTATTTGACGGCATCCAGGCTGATGCCGCGCCGGGCGGCGATGTCCCGATTGCTCATGCCATGCCGCACGGCTTCCACCACGCGCCACTCCGCACGCGTCAAAAGATCGTCATGGGGCGGCCGGCCGCGCTTTGACATGCAGCCAGCCTAGCAAGGCCAGGGCCGAATTTCCCTCCCCTCGCCTAGATGCCGACCCCCGCCCTGGGCTTGTTGTTGCGGACATAATCGGTGTCCTGTACCGGCGCGTCATCGCATTCCAACACCAGGGTGGTGACCGGCGAGTCCGGCGCTTTGTTGGGCAAGCCTGTGATGTGGGTACGAAAACCGTCCTGGCTCACATCGACGCGCTGGCCGGTCTTCAGGATGGTGGCGGACGTCACTTTCTGCTTGAGGCCCGAGATGGCGACGTCGCTGCCCGGCCAGAAATGCACATGCATATAGAGACGGTTTCCCTGGCGGGTGAAGTTGCCATAGTTGCTGCGCGCCACCCGGCAAGGATCGGCGCCGTAAATCGCCTGGCCGCCGGTCTTCATCCACTGCCCCACCGCGGTCAAAATGCGCACGCTTTCCGGCGGAATGCTGCCGTCCGGCTCGGGCCCGATATTGAGCAGGTAATTGCCGCCGTCACGGGCGCAGGTGATCAGGTTGCGGATCACAGTGCGGGGGGTCTTCCAATTGTCGTCGGCTTTCTGGAAGCCCCAGCTGTCATTCAAGGTCATGCAGCTTTCCCAGGCGCGGCCGCCGGTTTCCGCCCGGATGGTCTGCTCGGGCGTTGAAAAATCCCCCGCCAGGCGGTTGCGATTGTTGACGATGATGTCGGGCTGAAGCGCGAACACCATCTGGTTCATCTTTTCCGATTCCCATCCCTCGGCGTCCAGCGGCCAGGAAACATCGTACCAGAGAATGTCGATCTTGCCGTAGTTGGTGAGAAGTTCGCGGATCAGGCCGTGGGTGTAGTCCACGAACCGCCGCCGCGCCGCGGGATCATCCTGGCAGCGGGCGCCATCGGGATGGTGCCAATCCATCAAGGAATAATAGAAACCCACCCGCAGCCCTTCGGCGCGCGCCGCTTCGACATATTCCTTGATGATGTCGCGCTTGGGACCGTAATTGACCGCATTGTAATTGGTCAGCTTGGTGTCCCAGTTGCAGAAGCCTTCATGATGCTTGGTGGTCAGTACCATGTATTTCATGCCCGCCGCCTTGGCGAGTTGGGCCCATTTGCGCGGCGTTCCCGGCGCAGGATTAAAACCGGCGGTGAATTTCTGGTAGTCGGCGACCGGAATCGCCTCGGTTTCCATGGCCCATT
>JAEKKE010000252.1 GCA_019510535.1 Acidobacteriota bacterium | reverse complement strand
CCCAGCCAGCTTCGCTGGCTGGGGTGAAGCGTAGCGGAGTAATCTGCTTCTCTACCAATGCTTCTTATCAGGCCAAAAGATAAAAGCAGATCCCTGCGGGATGACAAAAAACGGTTCGCGCGTAGCGCGAATACCCAGGTCCCTTGGGGACCTGGGGCACCCGGTCTGTGGTTACCAAAAGAAACCCGCCCTCGATGGGCGGGTTTCTTGTTTGTCTTTGGCTCGATTTAGCTGCGCACAGTGGGACGCAGATGAAGTTCCTTTAACTGCATGTCGGTGGCGTGGCTGGGAGCGTCGACCATCAGGTCGATGGCCTTCGCTGTCTTGGGGAAGGCGATAACCTCGCGCAGGCTCTGAGCTCCGGCCAGCAGCATGACGATGCGGTCGATGCCGAGAGCGATGCCGCCGTGCGGAGGCGTGCCGTACTCCAGCGCATCGAGGAAGAAGCCGAAGCGCTCCTTGGCCTCTTCATCGCTCATGCCCAGCGAACGGAAGATCTCCGCCTGCACATCCTTGCGATGGATACGAATCGAGCCCGATCCTAGCTCCAGACCGTTGAGCACCACGTCGTAGGCCGAGGCCCGTACGGCTCCCTTGTCGTTGAAGAGAGCGCCGGAGATGATGTCCTCTTCATGCGGCGAGGTAAACGGGTGATGCGCCGCGTCCCAGGTCTTCTTCTCCTCGTTCCACTCATACATGGGGAAGTCGGTGACCCAGAGGAACTTGTAGTCGTCGGGGGTGCCCTTCTTCTCGAAGAGGCCGTGCTTGTCGGCGTACTTCTTCGCCAGCTCCAGGCGAAGCTGGCCGACACGCTTCCAGATCCACTGGCGGTCGAAGTTCCACATCTCGGGCGTTTCGAGCTTGGGTGTGACGACCACTGCCAGATCGTTGGACGTAAGGCTCGATCCGTTGAAGGCAACGAGCTCGGCGTTCAGCTTCTCAGAGATAGCATTGGCCAGCGGAACGAACTGCTCGGCAGTGCGCAGGCGGACGAGGTCGAGCAGGTCGAGGCCGCTGTCGCCGAACGAGGCACGAACCTCGCTGAGCAGCGACTTGCGGGCAGTGCTGGAGAGCTCGCCGACAGAAGGAATCACAAAGCCGAGTACAGGCAGCTTCTGCTCGATCTTGAGGGTGGTGCGCAGCTCGGGCGTCAGCACGTCGGTCAGATCGGCCATCGCCGGCAGGCGCATGTCGGGCTTGTCGATACCGTACTTGCGGATGGCTTCGTCGTAGCTCATACGCAGGAAAGGGGTATTGATGGTCTCGCCTACGGCCGAGAAGGAGGCGGTGAGGAAGCGCTCGACGACGGCAAAGACCTGATCCTGCGTGGGGAAGGTCATCTCCAGGTCGATCTGGGTGAACTCGGGCTGGCGGTCGGCGCGGAGGTCTTCGTCGCGGAAGCAGCGGGCGATCTGGAAGTAGCGGTCGAAGCCCGAGATCATCAGGATCTGCTTGAAGATCTGCGGCGACTGCGGCAGCGCATAGAAGGTGCCGGGATGGACGCGAGAGGGGACCAGGTAATCACGTGCGCCCTCCGGAGTGGAGCGCGTCATGAACGGTGTTTCGATCTCGAGGAAGCCTTCGTCAGAGAGAGTCTGACGGATGGCCTGGTTGACCTTGTGGCGCACGAGGAAGTTCTGCTGCATCTCGGCGCGGCGCAGGTCGATGTAGCGGTACTTCAACCTCATCTCTTCGTTCTGAATGGCGTCATCGGCCGGCGAGAAGGGCGGAGTCTTGGCGTCGTTCAGAATCAACAGCTCGGTGGCCAGTACCTCGATCTCGCCGGTCGGCATCTTAGGATTGACCAGCGATTCGTCGCGCAGGCGAACTTTACCGAGGGCGGCGATAACGTACTCAGGACGCGCGGCTTCGGCCTTGGCCAGAGCGTCATGGCCGGAGAGCGACTTGTCGAGCACCACCTGGGTAATGCCGGTACGGTCGCGCAGGTCAAGAAAGATCAGGTCGCCGTGGTCACGGCGGCGGTTGATCCAGCCCATCAGGACTACGGGTTTGCCGGCATCTGCGGCGCGAAGCTCGCCGCACCGGTGTGTGCGGGTAGTGGAACCTAGAAAATCCAGTGTCACGATAGTGTCTATTGTACGAATTCGCGGCTGTTAAATCGAAATGGCCCGCAGGTTCGCGGGCCATTTTGGGGTAATAGACAGAATTACTTCGGTTCTTTGTCGAACTCCAGCGATGCGGAATTGATGCAGTAGCGAAGACCGGTGGGGCGAGGACCGTCGGGGAAGACGTGGCCAAGGTGGCCGCCACAGCGTGCGCAGGTCACCTCGATCCGGCGCATGCCGTAGCTGCTGTCCTCATGCGCCTCAATTACATCAGCCGAGATAGGCTGCCAAAAGCTCGGCCAGCCGGAACCTGAGTCGAACTTCTTGTCTGAGGTAAACAGCTCGGCGCCGCACCCTGCACAACAATAGGTTCCATCTTGGTGATTCTGGTGCAGAGCACCGGTAAATGCCGGCTCTGTGCCTTTCCGGCGCAGGATATGGAACTGCTCCGGTGTGAGTTGCTGACGCCACTCCTCGTCGGTCTTGTGGATCTTGCCTCTGGTCGTCGTCTGCTCATCGAGCATAGGTGTTTCGGCCATTGGAATCTCCTTTTGCCTGTTAGACGCCTGGAGGGCTTAAGCGGATTCCTTGGGGCGGCGATCCACTTTGGGAATGCAATCCTACACAACAGCCTCAACCTTCTCGGCTGAATAACTGAATAGCCTTTTCAGCTTCAGGAAATGACGCTCATACAGCTCGTAGCTGAGGACGGCGGCGGTGATCGACAGAACAAAGGCCTCTATAAAGAAGGCGATAGATCCCAACGGCTTCGAATGAAGCTTCGTCTGGAAGAACTGCAGCACCATCTGCTGATTGACGAGGCGGTGGTACACGTAGATTCCATAGGAATACTTGCCAAAGAACTGGAGAACCTTCGAACTGCCAATGTGATAGGCCCAGGTGTCTTTCTGAAGGGCGACAAGCAGAAGCTTTGCGAAGATCCAGCCCAGGCAGGGGTAGAGGAACAGGCTTACCGCCGGAAAGTGGAAGTCCACACTCCCGTCATACGCATAGATGCAGATGGCGATGACCGCTGAGATCCATGCTGGCCACCGTAATAATTTGTTTGCGCGCTCCAGGGTTCCCTGGCGCAGCAGGATGGCGGCCAAAGCGCCGGTCAGCAGACCGTCGCAGCGCATGGGAAGCACATGGTAGTTCCATTCGATCGCGGCTGAGGTACCCAGGATCAGATGGAGCGCCACGCGGGCGGCAAACGCAAATCCCATTCCGGCGAGGACCAGCTTCAGAAGAGTCTCCTTGCGCGGAACCCAGGAAACCACAAAGGGCCAGACAAGGTAGAACTGCTCCTCAACAGCAAGGGACCACATGATGCCCAGCGAAAACCAGGGGCGGATCCATTGGCTGGCGTCGTTCGCTACCAGGGCTATATTCCCTAAATAAAGCGGGTAGAGGAGATGTGCCGGCATCCATTGCAGATGAAGCAATGGGGTAAGCAAAAGCATCAACGCAAAGATTCCGTAATACAGGGGAAAGATGCGAAGCGTTCGGCGGGCGTAGAAGTTGCGGAAGTAGTGCTTATGCTCCCGGGTGTCGAGAAGGATTCCGGTAATCAGAAATCCGGAGAGCACGAAGAACAGATCTACACCGACCCAACCGCCGGAGCCGAGCCAGGAGATTTTTTGCACCAGAGGCTGCGACGATTGGGTCGTGACGGTGTAATGGCGGAAAAAGACCGCGAGAATCGCTACACCGCGCCAGCCATCGAGACTTGCCATTCGCCGTTCCACGAGAACGGGCTCTTTTTCAGATGACGGGTCCGCTGTCTGGACGGTATAGGTCTGCATCAGAGCAATTCTCCTAACACTGTAGCTTTGGAAAAATCTGCGAATGCCGTTTTCTTCGCAGGAAAACGGCGCATACAGCCGAAACTCTGCTCTAAACCTTTAGGAAAAATGCTCTAGCCCTCTGTAGATTCTTTGGCGATTACTTCAATCTCAACAATCGCCCCTTTAGGGAGGGCGGATACCTGGATGGTGGATCGAGCCGGGGGGACAACACCTTCCGGCGCGAGATAACGACCGTAAATCTCATTCATGGCAGCGAAATCGGCCATGTTGGTCAAAAATACTGTCGTCTTCACAACATGTACCATGTCCAGCCCTGCTGCGGCTAGAACAGCCTTGATGTTTTCAAAAACGCGGGTGGTCTGCTCCTGAATGCCACCATGGATCAGGTTACCGGTGGCGGGGTCGAGCGCGACCTGGCCGGAGCAGAAGAGCGTGTCGCCCACGCGTACAGCCTGCGAGTAAGGGCCGATTGCGGCGGGAGCTTCTTTGGTGGAGATAGCAGTCTTGTTGGTGTCGCTCATGAGGGCAGTTTACTGTGCCCCGGCAGGTCCGGCCCAGTAACTCTGGCGGGCGCGGAGTTTGGCGTCTGGATAGTCGGGGATGGAGATCGTAATGCGGTGCAGCCCTGGTTCGACGTTGGCCGGAGGCTGGAAGCTGAGCAGGTAGTAGTCGTGGATATGGTTTGACAACCGCAACATACCGTTATCGAAGCCCTTCTGAGTGGTGAAGTTGATGTACTCTCCGCCGGAGAGCTCTGACAGGGTTTTGGGGACGTTCTTCTTCAGGGCATTGACCGCCATGACGAGGAGGCCGAGAGGCCCGGAGCCCATCTGGCCGTGGAAGAGGCTGTTTACGATCTCGGTCTTACCGGGGTTAAAGCTCACGGAATCAACGACGACATTGGAGCGGCCGAGCTCTTCGACGACGGCTTCGGGTTTGACCTTGCTGCCGTGGTCGCGGGTCTCCCCAACGAGGAGGATGGCGCGCCGGTAGCGGCTGGGACGCTGGGACAGAGCTTCGGCGGCGTATTTCACGGCATCGAGCGTGTTGGCTCCCCCATCTTCGCAGGGCTTGAGGGCGTTCAGCGTCATCGTGGTCTTTTCCATGTTGCCGGTGAAGTCCTGCAACAGCTCCGGGCCGGAGGCGTAACGAGCCACGGCGATAAGCTTGGGTGCCCCGCCGACGATGCTTTCCACCATGGTGGCCAGGCCGCTGATGTTGCCAAACTGCATCATGGACTCGCGGCCACACTCCACCAGAACAAAGAGCGCGATTCCTTGTTGGTCGGCGTCTTCATCGAGACGGATCTTCTGCTCGACGCCGTTATCCTGCACCACAAATTGTTCAGGTTTCAGGCCGTAGAGCCGCTCGCCCTTGTAATCGACTGAGACCGGTACCTGCACCAGGTTGGTGTTGACCCGGATGGTCGGGGTTTCCTGCGCGAAGGAGATGCTGGAGACGAGGAGGAGAAGCGCGGCGAAGAGGCTCTTCTTCATGGATCTTCAGGATAACTCGATCCGCATTTTGCC
>JAEKKE010000657.1 GCA_019510535.1 Acidobacteriota bacterium | reverse complement strand
TCCATATCGGCATGGGCATCTCCTCTCGCGGCAAACAGTTCGGGCACAGTCAACACGGTGAAGTCGCCAGGCTCGCAATCTTGTACCTCATTCCATGAGAGGGGCATGGATACGCGGGCATCCGGAAGTGGCCGGACAGAATAGGCCGAGGCTGTCGTGCGGTCCTTTGCGTTCTGGTTGTAGTCGAGAAAGACTCCGTGACGTTCTTCTTTCCACCACTTCGATGTAGCCAGGGATGGCGCGCGCCGTTCGATCTCGCGCGACAATGCCAGGGCTGCGCGCCGGACTTCCTCGAATGTCCATCTCGGCTCAATCCGAACGTTGACGTGCATGCCTCGGGAACCACTTGTCTTCGGCCATCCACGAAGCCCGAGTTCCTCAAGGAACGCGTGGACTTCGAGAGCCACGTTACGAACATCTTCCCATCCCACACCTGGACCGGGATCCAGATCGATTCGCAGCTCATCGGGACAATCCAGATCGGTTGCCCGTATCGCGTGGGGATGCAGTTCGATGCAGCCAAGGTTTACCACCCAGATCAGTCCGGCTGCCTGATTGACGACAAGCTCTTCGGCGGTCCTTCCGGACGGAAATGAAAGCGTGACCGTCTGCAACCACGAGGGGTGATCGGCCGGAGCACGTTTCTGGTAAAAAGCCGGCGCTTCGGCTCCATTCACAAAGCGCTTCAATACCAGCGGACGATCTCGAATTCCCGCAAGAGCGCCAGGCGCTATGGAAAGGTAGTAGCGGACAAGATCAAGCTTGCTAAGACGTGTCTCTTTCGAGAAATAGAGCTTCTCGGGATGGGTGATACGTACTTCGTGCCCATCGATCGAGAGAACTTCCGCCGCTTCTGTCTTTGCCATCCGACCGCACTCCTTTTTTCACACCATTTGATGCGTCGCAGCCCTGCGACAGAAAAGCCACCCTACACGATATAGTCGTCTTTTGGCGCATCTAGAGCATTTTCCCTGTTGATGGGTAGCCCGGAAGAGGCGTACTGCGGCGTTTTCACTTCGGAAAGCGCCCATAGATGCAGAAGCCCTACACTACACCTACAGGGAAAATGCTCGAACGGGTTTGAGGAGACATGGGGAAGAGACACAGACGTGAGTTCCTGAAGCTATGGGCAGCGTCGATGCCTGCGCTTTTTCTGGAACACGAGGCGCACGCCCAGAAGAAAGAACCAAGCCCTCCGCAGATCGGCTACCGGACACCCGCGACCCTCGAACGCTACATTGACTCTTTGCCTAGACTGCGGCAACTGTCGCCCAACGGAAGCACGAGGGGTAAGGACCTGTATCGCATCCGGATGACGGAGTTT
>JAEKKE010000251.1 GCA_019510535.1 Acidobacteriota bacterium | reverse complement strand
TCACTAACTATCGCGACAAGCGGATCATGCAGCTTGGAGCCAAGATCGTCTTCTAACCCTTGTGGTTTGAGGTATCTAACGGCGGCCGAGGCTTCGGCCGCCATTCTTCTTGCGATGAAATGGCTCCGTTCAGCCGCCCAAACGCCCCGCTTGCTGCAAATGTGACCCGAAATGGGCACAACCGCGTAAAATGAATAGTGCATCACACGAGCTGCAACGCGGCATTGGAGGAAGTAGTTTTGGCGACACGCGACCGTTTTCTGTTTACTAGTGAGTCCGTAACCGAGGGACACCCTGACAAGATTGCCGATCAGGTATCGGATGCAATCCTGGACGCCTGCCTGGCGCAGGATCCCTATAGCCGTGTCGCTTGTGAGACCCTCACCTGCACCGGCCTGGTGGTGGTTGCCGGCGAGATCACGACCAAGGCGTACGTCGACTTCCAGACCATCGTCCGCAACACGGTGAAGGGTATCGGTTATGACGACGCTCTGAAGGGCTTCGACAGCCAAACCTGCGCCGTCATCTCCTCGATCAACAGCCAGTCGCCTGACATCGCCCAGGGTGTGGACACCGGCGGCGCCGGCGACCAGGGCATGATGTTCGGCTATGCCACCAACGAGACTCCGGACTTGATGCCGACTCCGATTGCGCTGGCGCACAAGCTGTCGTTCCGCCTCTCCGAGGTCCGCAAGAACGGCTTGATGCCGTACCTGCGTCCTGACGGCAAAAGCCAGGTCACGGTGGAGTACGACGAGAACCACAAGCCCGTCCGCGTGGACGCGGTGGTGATCTCGACCCAGCATGCCGAGTTCAAGGATCGCGATCCGAACTCGACGCTGACCAACGAGCAGCTCCATGCCGACATCCTGAAGAACGTGATCCAGGCCGTCATTCCGGCCGAGCTTCTGGATGCCGACACCAAGTACCACATCAACCCGACCGGCCGCTTCGTTATCGGCGGACCGATGGGCGACTCGGGCCTGACCGGCCGCAAGATCATCGTTGACACCTATGGCGGCATGGGCCGTCACGGCGGTGGCGCCTTCTCCGGTAAGGACGCAACCAAGGTTGACCGTTCGGCTGCTTACATGGCCCGCTACATCGCCAAGAACATCGTTGCTGCCGGCCTGGCCGATCGCGCCGAGGTTCAGCTTGCCTACGCCATCGGCGTCGCCGAGCCGGTTTCGGTTCTGGTGGACACCTTCGGTACCGGCAAGGTCTCCGAGGCGAAGATCACTGAGGCCGTCCGCGCGAACTTCTCGCTGACGCCGAAGGGTATCATTGAGACCCTCGAGCTTCGCCGCCCGATCTTCAAGCAGACCGCAGCCTACGGCCATTTCGGCCGCACCGGCGATGCGTTCACCTGGGAGAAGACCGACAAGGCTGCCGCTCTGAAGGCTGCCGTGGCGCAGGAAGCGGTCGCTACTAAGTAATTAATAAAGAATGATGGAAAAAGAAAAGCGCCGCGTTTGCGGCGCTTTTTGTTGGCGATTAACACGCTGCTCATGATGATCCTTGAAGTCCTGTTGCAGGTGAGGTTCCACCGTTTCGATACCTGGCTTCCAGGTGCTCCGCAGGCCGTTAGAGGATAACTGCTCGTAAGTGAATGAACGCCGATGTTTTACGTTTGCGGGAGACTATGTTGCGCCATTGTTAGCGCTAACCTCGATTGATTTCATTGAGAGGATGAAAAAAACGGAGTACTCAACAAATGGTAGTTCCATTCGATACAATTCCTCTCGTTCTATAAGGAGAAATCGTTTTCTTATGAAGCTCTGCATCCTGGCTGTTCTACCTCTTTTTGCGACGGCTCTGTTGGCTCAGAAGCCCGGTGACAAGTACTTCACGAACTGGCCTGAAAATACCGAACCCAAGGTTGTGGGAAAGAAGCTGGCTGATCATTTTGTTGTGAGCCCTCACCAGTACACGGCGACGATCCACTACTCCGAGGTTGGGGCGTGGTATGGATCGCTGGAGTATTCGAAACTCACCAGCGACACCGATCTCCGCGACAAGCTGATTAAGAAGTTCGAGCCGCTGATGCCCGGTGGCACGGAGGCATCCCGTATTCCGCAGCGGCGGCACGTGGATGACTCGATCTTCGGCATCGTCCCCATCGAGATCGGCATCCTGACCAAGGACGAGAAGTATGCCAGCTACGGCAAGAGCTGGGCTGACCGTCAGTGGGAGAATCCGCAGCCGGACGGACTTTCGGCAGAGACCCGCTACTGGATCGACGACATGTATATGCTCACCATCCTGCAGCTGCAGGAGTATCGCGCCTCGGGTGACAAGAAGTACCTGGACCGCACCGCAAAGGAGATGGTGAGCTATCTCGATAAGCTGCAGCAGCCGAACGGCCTGTTCCATCACGCGCCCGATGTGCCCTTCTTCTGGGGACGTGGCGATGGCTGGGTCGCCGTGGGAATGGCTGAGATGCTGCGTGACCTGCCTGACAATCATCCCGACCGTGCACGAATCCTGAAGGGCTACAAGCTGATGATGGCCGGCCTTCTGAAGTACCAGGGCAAGGACGGCATGTGGCGTGAGCTGATCGATAAGGACGATGCGTGGCCGGAGAGTTCGAGCTCGGCGATGTTTACCTACGCCTTCATCACCGGTGTAAAGAACGGTTGGCTGCCAGAGGCGGAGTACGGTCCTGCGGCACGTAAGGGATGGATCGGCGTGGCCGGCTATATCGATCAGAACAGCGACATCACGCAGGTATGCGAAGGCACCGGCAAGAAGAATGATCTTGCCTACTACTACGCTCGCCGCCGCCGTACCGGCGACTTCCATGGGCAGGAAGCTGCCATCTGGTGCACCAACGCACTGCTGCGGTAGAGCATTCTCCTAAAGTCATGGTGTGGAGTTTCTGGGTTCCCAGCGAACTCGTTAGAGCTGGAGGGCTGGTGGAGGAGCGGTATCGGCTGTATCAGAAGATTTTGAAATAGGGAGGTTTTGAAAGAAGCCTCTTGGCCGGATCAAAGGCGCCATCCTTAGGATGGCGCCGCTTCTTTCTCTTGCGCCTGGGGATGATCTTTCGTGTTCGTGCCCTTCATCTTGCAGCAAGATTACATCCGCAGGGAAATGCTCTAAGGACCATTTCGCCTTAGAGTCAAATACTTCGCTCCATATCGATTCTTGTACGATTTGCTCCTTATGCAGCATCCCTCCTGCAGGGCGATGCGCGCTCCATGCCGGTCACGATAAAGTAGGCTTATCTACTTTTTCCGAAAGAAAACAGGTCATGACCTTGTTCTCGGCTCCTTCTTCGCAGACACGGATGCGGTCAGAGCAGCCCGTTCAACCGTTGCAACTGGCGATCTTTGTTGTTCTTTCTTCGTTGCTGGCTCTCGTTAGGGGGTATCGTGGCAGCCGTCTTTTTACGATCTCTGACGTAGAGTGGTACATCGCTCTCGCCGAAGGCCATGTTGAGCGTGTCATGCAGCCCTTCGCCATGCGTCAACTGCAGCCTTTGGTCGTTCGTGGCCTTTCGCATCTGACAGGTTTTTCTGTCTACTCGATCTTTATCGCTCTCGGATTCGTTTCGATCGTTGCCGTACTGACGATCGTTGGTGGTCTTCTGTTGCGCTCAGGGACACCGGTGTGGATCCTGATTGCTACAGGCGGTTGTTTCTTTTGGGCTGATCTGGTGCGGGGACTGGCGCTTCCCGATCTCTGGTATGCAGCGCTGTTGGCGCTCATGCTCTACGCCTTGGCAAATCGTCAGACGCTTGTGGCGATACTTATGCTGTTTCCGCTTTCGCTCTCGCGAGAGTCCACTCTTCTGGTGCTGTTATGCCTGCTGTTAGCTGCCTGGAAGCGTCTGAGTGTAGTCAAGCGTGTACTTGCTTTTGCGGCGACCTTTGCAGGTTCCTTTATTACTGGCCGGCTGAGCGCGAACGCTCTGGCGAACCAGCAACACGTTCCGGGTTCGCTCTATGTTCTGGGCAAGATTCCCTGGAATTTTTTAAAGAATATTATTGGAGCTTACCCGTGGACACCCGGAATGAACGTATGTACACCGACCTGGCAGATACATTTGCCATTCGGTCCCATCAAAGTCTTTGGTGTCTGCGGGTGGGTGCTGTCTTTGCCGTTGATGACACTTTTTGATGGCCTCACACGCTTTGGGCTTTTCCCGTTGCTCCTGCTTTTCTTTTTCCCTGTCCGTACGTGGCGTTCGTTGTGGCGTGAAAGCCTTTTTCTTCGCTTCTGCTTGATTTACGGCGTAATCTCGTTTTTGCTGGCGCCGATGTTGGGAACAGCAGTGCCGCGGTTGTTCGGCTATGCCTGGCCGCTCTTTATGCTTGCTGTTCCGGCATGCGTGCCGCCGATCTTCAAGAGCGGCGCGAAGGCGTGGGGGTTCCTGGCGATTCATCTGATTGTGAGCTACCTGCCGGATATAGAGGCGCCATTGCAGATCTCTTTGCCCCTGGCGATTGTCGGTTATGTGGTGGGCTGGTGGCTGCTTCGGGCAGCGAAAGAGGCACCGGAAGCGCAGCCTGCCGCGATCGTTGCCTTTGGCTAATGATCAGATCTTCTACCAGAGCGTTTTCTCTGTTGTTGGGTATTCCGGAAGAGGGCGTACAGCGGCGTTTTCATTGCGGGAAACGCCCATAGATGCTCTATCGTGCAGGCCATGCCCACTTCGGTGTGTTGAAGAGTGTGGCTGACTCCAGTGTGGTCTCTCCGAATGACTTAATCAGGTGCAGATGGGCGCAACCGGATTCGGCGAGGATGTTTTCGATAAGCACCGGAGCATGCGAGACGACGATGATTTGCGTGTTTCTTGCGGCTGCGCGGATCAACCTTGCCAGAGCAGGCAGCAGGTCCGGATGGAGGCTGGTCTCCGGTTCGTTAAGGACCAACAGCTCCGGTGGCCGCGGAGTCAGCAGAGCGGCAGTCAGCAGCAGGTAGCGAAGTGTTCCATCCGAGAGCTCCTTCGCGGAGAGCGGACGCAGCAGCCCGTGCTGTTTCAGACAGATGCTGAAACCGCCGGCGGTGCTTTCGATGTAGAGGCTGCTTCCGGGAAAAGCATCGTCGATGGTGCGGGCAAGTTCTTCGTCAGAACGCAGTTCGAAGATCGTCTGCAAGGCGGCGGCGAGATTGCTGCCATCGTGATGCAGCACCGGAGAGAAGGTGCCGATCTGCGCGGTGCGTACGGGAGAGTCTGCGTCGGTGCGGAAGTGATCGTAGAAGCGCCAGCTTCGGATCGACTCGCGAACGGCAAGCATCTCCGGCGCACGCCGGTGTCGGCGAGGTGCTGGGTCAGCATGACCGGTTCTTCGTCCCTTGTGGTGGAGAGCCAGACGAAGTTATTGCGGCGGTCCACCATCGCGGAGGCTTTGCGATAGATGGGGCCGTTCCAGATGCACTCCCGCTTGATGCGTGGGTCTAGTCCAAACATTGTCCGCGAGGGTGTCGGGTAGCCGAGATCAATGCTGTATCCGTAGAGATCGCCACCGAAGCCGAGCATAAGGCTTGCAGAGTTCCTGCCGGCCAGAGGTTCGACCTTGTGTTCGCCCTGTCGCACACTACGTGCGATGCTCTCAGGGCCGGCCCAGAAGGTGGAGGGCAGCCCGCCCTCACGCGCCAGCGAACCCACGACCGCGTTCTGCGCCGCATCCGCAAGCAGGTGTAGCGAACGGTAGATATTGGACTTTCCGCTGCCATTGGCTCCGGTGACGACGCTGAGCTGCCCCAGGGGAAGAA
>JAEKKE010000656.1 GCA_019510535.1 Acidobacteriota bacterium | reverse complement strand
GCTCGCGTGACTTATCGAACATCCACTTGGCGTCATCCCAGCTGTAAGAGAGATGCTTATCGTTAAACACAGGCACCGAACGGTTGCTCTGTTCAAAGACCTTAATGACCTGCTGATAGATCCACCAGCGCGGCAATAGCCAATGTCCCTTGAGATCGGTTGGATAGTTCCCGTGTTCCGCGACGATAACGACACCATCCACCGCAAGGTCCTTGCCGCCAAGGGTGACGGCCTCTCCCGGCGTTTTGAAGATGGGGATATTTTTTGCCTTGCATACTTTCTGCCCCAGCAAGCTCGTATCGAACTGATGGATGTAAACGGACACCACATCCACCTGTGAAGGAGTATGGGCGCCTTGCCACCAATAGCCATCCAACAGCTTGTTTACGATCCAGTCCGCATGTGACGTCGGCAGACCCCAATAACTGACGAGACAGGCGATACGCGGCCGTCTTCCGCTGGTTTGCGCCATGGCGCCGGGCACGAAACCTGTCAAACCGGCTAAACCCGCCATGCCGGCCATTTCGAGTACTTCACGCCGCGTGAAGAGAGAGCTCGACCCAGTTGGCCCAATGTTTAAAGATGTATCCGCCGCCGTGGCTGCAATTTCAAGATGTCTCTTTTTCATAGTGGTGATCTGATCCGGTCTGTTTACAGTCGATTCTCTTATAACAAAACAGCCCTGGTCAGTGCTGTCATCGTATTCCCGATGTTGGCCTCTGAGTGACCCTATTACGGAGGCAATCTATACAGCCATCCCGTTCGCACCTACGCGCGAATGTTTTGCGCGAGGTCCCGGCCAGCTTCGCTGGCTGGGCAAAGCGCCGAAGGCGCTCCGTTTTGCTTAAGGGGACGGCTTTAGCCGTCCCGTATCAGCGCTGACGGCACGCGGCTTCAGCCGCTGAGGGCAATGCGAAGCACGACATCCTGAGGTTCTCCCGCAACATCGCCCTCAGCGGCTAAAGCCGCCACTTTGCGGAGTCTGTATGGCATGGCTAAAGCCATGCCCTTAACAAGACCTTCGCGCCTGTGGCGCGAATGGATGCGCTAGGCGCATCAGATAAGACCTATCGCGCCTATCAACATGTCTGTTACCCCTCCGCCTGGACTTCAGAGACCTGCGAGAGCTTTCGGCTCAGCAGAACTCCGCCGATAAGGAAGTAGACCGCACCGAAGATGGCATACCCTCCAAGATCCTTTGCATGTAGCTTTCCGCTAAGGCCGCCCAGTACAAAGGCAATGCCTGCCTCAGTCGATTGCGCTCCGCTCAGGATCATCGCCCATTGTCCACCAAGTTGCTTGCGGCGGATGAGCCCGGCAACAAGCTG
>JAEKKE010000250.1 GCA_019510535.1 Acidobacteriota bacterium | reverse complement strand
GAGAGGCCGCCTCCGCAGGGCTTTTCCCGAGGGAAAAGATCGGCTTTTTCCAGCACCAGCACACGCACGCCGGCTTCACCAAGCAGTTTGGCAGCCGTGGACCCGGACGGACCGGCGCCCACCACAATCACATCAATGTTGTTCATAAATGCGCTCCCAGCTTACTAGAGCCGCCCTATGGTACCGCAGTCCGTTGTTCGTTCTTGATGGCGATCAGTGCTCCGACTCAACTCGATCTGCTGTTGGTTGCCCATATCGTCATACCGATCGGAAAGGGATTGAGTGTTGCCCACCTTCCCTAAAGGGGACGGAGACCCAGACTGCTTCGATGGAAATGAAGGTCGAGCCATGCACGTAAGGTAAGCTTTTCGGGTATGGCATAGGAGACCGGCCTACTTAGTAACGTGCTGATGCTGAATGCCCAGCTCATTCCGGATACGGTTGCCCTGGTAACGCTGATCGCGCTGCTGGAGGTCTTCCGGCGTCGCCACCCTCAGGAACGGGTGCGGCTGTGGCTGATCGGCATGCTCTGGATCCTGGTGGAGTGCGTCGCACGGATGTTCTATGAGCGGCATGCTCCCTACCACCGCTTCCTTCACGTCGTTGCGCTGGATTCGTATGTAATTGCCGGGACGATCTTTGTCTACAGCGCGCACCGGAATGCGATTCCCTGGACAACCAGGTTTATGGTGCACGCGGTCAATGTGCTGCCGATGGTGGTCATCGCTGCGCTGTACGGCGCAGAGTATCGCGGCAGCATGGCTCCTTACTACGTGTCCTGCGCGTGGGCGATGGTGACTGGGGTCTTGATGACGACGGTCTTTCGCAGCAGCTTGTCCAGCCGGCTGGGGACCTATCTCGTGTTCCGCTTCCTCATCTGGGGACCGGCGATCGGCTTCCTGTATACATACCAGGTCCGTGCCGCCGTGTACTGGCTGCTGGCGACGCTCTTTCTCGCTGCCGGCATCAGCATGCACCAGATGCTGGAGCGCGGCAGCGCCGGCAAACTCGCCATTGTGGCCGGGTTCACCCTGTGGGCCCTCTGTTTCGGCACGCATCCGTTTGTGAGTGACGCCGGGTTCTGGGGGCCGATCATGAGCCGGTTCTGGGATCTGCAGAAGTTCATCATCATGGTCGGCATGCTGATGGTCCTGCTCGATGAGCAGATCGCCCACAATCATTCGCTGGCACTGCATGATGACCTGACCGGCCTGCCCAATCGGCGCCTGCTGGAAGACAGACTGGCTCAGGCGATGGCGAGGGCGGAGAGAAACGGAAGCAGTACGGCCGTCGTCATGCTGGATCTGAACGGCTTCAAGCGAGTGAACGATACCCTCGGCCATGCCGCCGGCGACCAGATCCTGTGTCAGTTTGTGGAGGAGCTGAAGAAAGCGGTACGGAGCGCCGATACGCTGGCGCGGTATGGCGGGGACGAATTCGTAGTGGTCGTCGGCGATATTGTCCGGGGTCAGCCTGTGGACCGGTTAGTGGAGGCGATGCGCCGCGCCGGAGCCAGAGACTACGAGGTGCAGGGACATACATTTTCGGTCGAAGCCGCGGTGGGAGCGGCGGTATTTCCCGAGGATGCTGGCACAGTAGCCGAGCTTCTGCAGATCGCCGATGACCGCATGTATCGCGACAAGCCGTTGCGGCCGGCTGCGGGTCTAAGCTCCCGAGACCTGGGGTTTCCGATCGCGAAGTAACTGAAATGGAGGGTGCTACAGCGTCATATCGCCGTTGCCATTGGTGTTACGGAGCGCCGCTTCGATCTGGGCGTTGACGTTGGCCTGGGCGACTTCGGCGGTGACGCGAATGCCATTCATGATGGCGCGCTCATTGGAGCTGCCATGGCCGATGGCGCAGACACCGCGCACACCCAGCAGAGGAGCGCCACCGTACTCGGAGTAGTCGAGCTTATGTTTGAACGTGTTGAAGGCCTTGCGGGAGAGCAGAGCGCCAACCTGTGACGTTACGGTCGACTTCAAAGAGTTCTTAAGCGAGGTCGTGACCAGCTTAACCAGACCTTCACTGGTTTTGAGAGCGACGTTCCCGATAAAACCGTCGCAGACGACGACGTCAGCGCGTCCGTTGTAGAGATCGCGCCCTTCGACATTGCCGATAAAGTTCCGTCCCAACAGGTCGCGCAGCAGCGGCAGGGTCTCGCGGGTGAGCGTATTGCCTTTGGAGTCCTCTTCGCCGATCGACAGCAGGCCAACGGAGGTGTCTCGGGTCTTCAGCACCTGTTCACTGTAGACCTTGCCCATGATGGCGAAGTCCAGCAGGTTTCTCGGCTCGGAGTCGACATTCGCGCCCACATCCAGCAGTAGGCAGGGAAGACCGGTCTGGGTGGGCAGAATCGTCGCCAGCGCCGGGCGGTCGACACCTTGCAGGCTGCCCAGCACCATCTTGGCGGTGGCCATGGCGGCGCCGGTGTTACCGGCGGTAAAGAAGCCGGCGGCGCGGCCTTCGCGGACCATCTTCAGGCCGACACGCATGGAGGAGTCGCGCTTGGAGCGGACGGCCTGCGCCGCCTTATCCTCCATGCTGATCCATTCACTGGCGTGGACGATCTCGATCGGAAGCTTCTCGCCACGCAGATGCTGATGAAGAGCAGGGCGCAGAACGTCCTGGGGCCCAACGAGGTGGACCCTGACCGGCAGATGACGGCAGGCAAGGATGGCCCCACGAAGCTCGGGCTCGGGGGCCTTATCAGAGCCCATCGCGTCCAGAACGATATCAATCAACATTCAGCGCCAGGGGTCTCTTTCAGATGTCGAACGTTAGGCTTCGCTCTTTACTGCGAGAACTTCGCGGCCCTTGTAGGTGCCGCACTTCGGGCACGCACGGTGGGGCAGCTTACGCTCATGGCAGTTCGGGCACTCGGAAACGCCCGTGGGAACGAGGAAGTCGTGGCTGCGGCGCTTCGCTGTGCGCTGCTTGGAGTGGCGCCGTTTCGGATTCGGCATGGCAATGTTCCTTTCACATCACCGCAGTGGCGCGCTTATCAGTTCTCCGCACGCTTCTACGGCACAATCCTTGAGATTTTCAAGATTTCATCCGGCTGGCCAGATCTGCGAGAGCGTTCCACCGCGGATCGACCGTACGGTCCTCGCAGTCACAGCTTCCCTGGTTCAGATTCTGTCCGCAACGCGGGCAAAGTCCTTTGCAGTCTTCGCGACAGAGCGTCCGTCCGGGCAGGGAGAGTAACACCTGTTCCCGCACGACGTCCTCCAGCACGAGGCCGCTCTCTTCATAATACCCGATTTCGGTCTCCGCCTCCGAAATGGATCGTTCTCCCTGTTCCCCATCGATTCCGGTGGGACGGAACAGCAGGTCGAACTCGCCCTCGATGTGCTGGGAAACCGGGTCGACGCACCGGGCGCAGAGCACCTCGAAGTCGCCGGAGTATTTGGCCCGGAGACGGATATCCTGCACAATCTCGCGAGGTCCACGATGCTCCGCCAGCAGCTCCGCCCGGCCGTTTACGGCCAGATCACCCACCTGGCGGACATCCGGAGCATAGTCAAGCGCGGGAAGCTTCTCGTCCAGCTCCAGTGGCTCTTTTTCCAGTAACAGCGGCGTAATGAGCACTAGTGTTTCTCCCTTCCCCATTATCCACCCGGAGGGGATTGAATGATGAAGGATTGAATGATGGAAGGACAGAGACCGCCTCTCCTGCTGATTGGCGGCATTATTCAATCATTCCGTTATTCCATCATTCAATTTCCCTCCGTTTATGATTCCTTCACAATGCACCGGTATTTTGTCCTTCCTCTCGCCCTGAGCCTGACGGCGTTCGCTGCTGACAGATCCTCCACAACCCAGCCGGAGACACTCGACCTCGCGACCATCGCCCGTATCCGCGAGGAGGGCATCGGCCGGTCGCACGTGATGGAGTACGCGGGAGCGCTCTTCGATCTCTCCGGTCCGCGTCTGACCTTCTCGCCGGACTATCAGAAGGCCGCCGACTGGTCCGTCGACCAGTTCAAGCACATGGGGCTGGTGAATGCCCATACGGAGAGCTTTGGCGAGACCGGCATGGGATGGCGCCAGATCGGTACCTCGGTGCTGATGACGCAACCCGGAACCGCGACCATGCTGGCCCAGGCCGGTCCCTGGTCGCCGGCGACCAAGGGAGAGATAACGGCCGAGGTGATTGCCGTGCCCACGCTGCGCACCCCGGCAGACCTTGATAAGTGGAAGGGCAAGCTTGCCGGGAAGGTGGTTCTCTACGGAGACGCCCCGAAAACGTCGCCCAATCCGCCGGCACCAATCGAGAGCTACGATGCCGCGAAGCTGCAGCACCTTTCCGAATTCCCGCTGGACGGCGACCAGGGCGAGACGGATGTACTGCCCACCGATCCCGATTACTGGGGCAAGCGTTTTACGACCTTCAAAGAGGACCTTGCGAAGTTCTTTGCCGCCGAGCACACTGTCGCCGCACTGATTCCAGGCGGAAGCAACGGAGCTCTGCACGACGACACCAGCACGGCGGGCTTCGGCTGGTTTGTCTTCAAACCGGAGCACAGGCAGATGATTCCAGGCGCCGTGATCAATACGGAATCCTTCCTGCGTATGTCACGCCTGCTCGAACACAAGGTTCCGGTAAGCGTGCGCATCAACATCCAGACGGAGTTCACGGGCGACAAGGTCGATGGGTTGAACGTGGTCGCCGATCTTCCAGGCACCGATCCTGCGCTAAAGGATCAGATCGTCATGGCCGGCGGTCATCTTGATAGCTGGATCGCCGGCACCGGCGCCACCGATGACGGCGCGGGCGTGGTGGTGGCTATGGAGGCGCTGCGCATTCTGAAGGCGCTCGACCTCAAGCCGCGACGGACCATCCGTGTCGCGCTGTGGGGCGGTGAGGAGCAGGGCATCTACGGATCGCGCGGCTACGTCGTGAATCACCTGGCCAGCATGAAGTATCCCGAAGGAGAGAAGTACAAGAACCTTCCTGCATTCGTGATGCTGCCGAGCAGCGTGTCTCCAAAGGCCGACTATGCGAACTTCGATGCCTACTTCAACATGGACAACGGCACTGGCAAGTTCCTGGGTATCTATGCCGAGGGCAACAGCGAAGCCGCAAGCATCTTCCGCCAGTGGATGGAGCCAGTAAAAGACCTTGGCTTCACCACCATCTCGGAACGCGCGACCGGTGCAACCGATCACGTCAGCTTCGACCAGGCCGGACTCCCGGGCTTCCAGTTCATCCAGGATCCACGCGACTACGAGACCCGCAGCCATCACACCGCGCTCGATACCTACGAGCGGCTTTCGGAACCTGACCTGCGTCAGGCCGCAACCATCATGGCGATCTTTCTATGGAATGCATCCCAACGCGACGCCATGATGCCGAGGAAGATGGTGAATCTCAGTGCGCCGAAGCCGCTGGAGGGACTGTACCCCGCGGCCAAGTAGGCACGCTCTTGCTGAATGGTTGAATGGTTGAATCGTTGAATCGTTGAATCGTTGAATCGTTGAATTGTCTCGTTGCCCCATTCTTTGTCGAAGACAAAGGGTGGGGTATCGCGCTTTGCGCGATGCTTTTGCCTGCAGTGTCCCTTAAGTGGGTGCCTCGTTGACCATACGACGCAGGAACAAGCCGCAACTTCGATGAGCTGGATGAACAACTATAGGGCGGGCCTTCAGCCCTTTTCCGCGATAATGCCAGG
>JAEKKE010000652.1 GCA_019510535.1 Acidobacteriota bacterium | reverse complement strand
TGAGGTTCTCCTTCTGCGATACCGATGGAGAGTGTGATGGGAAGCTTGCCGTGGACAGGAGGTATCCGGCCGACCGCATCGCGAATGCGCTCAGCAACTATGACGGCATCGGTTCCTTCAGTGCCTGGTAGAAGCAATAGCAGCTCGTCTCCCCCGAAGCGTCCGAAGGTGTCATAGGCGCGGAGTTGTTCCTGAATCGCCTGAGAAACCAGGCGAAGAGCTTCATCGCCGGCAGCATGTCCTGCGGTGTCGTTAAAGGCTTTGAAGTTGTCGATATCGATAAGCATGAGTGACAGAGCCAGACCGCTGCGACCGGCATGTTCAAGCTCTTGTGCGAACTTCGATTCGGCGGCGGCGCGGGTGAGCGCTCCGGTAAGCGAGTCGATCTGGGCGGTGCGAAGGGTAGCGGCTCGCAGCTCACTGGTGATCATCGCGAGCAGGAACATGCCGGTAACACCGATGTGAAGGAATCCGGTGAGGATGCTGATGGTCTGCACGCTGTCGCGCTGCATGAAGTTCTGCGGGGCTCCCTCCACCAAAAGAAGGACGATGCGTTGAAAGCTGAGCAGGGCAAAGATGCCAAACGCAACGGCACCGAAACGAAGGAATCGTCTGGCATTTGAGCATCTCCAAAGGGTGATGGCAGGAAGCAGGCGGCCGATCCCGATCGACCACGCCGCGGCGATGGAGCGGATTACGATGTCCTGTTTGACCAGGCTGAAGTAGAAGAGCGCTGCGATACAGACGGCGCCCGAGATCTCCATGATCCAGCCATACCTGGAACGGTCTTTCAGGAAGAGCTGGATGCCGCGGACGACGAGATAATAGCTGAAAAAACCAACGGTATTGCCGATGGCGGCGGAGACTACCAGCGGAACTGCCCCACGCGCGGCCACCAGCAACAGCGCGACGACACCCAGGGCAAAGCCTCCGGACATGAGGCCGATGCCACGCATGGCAGGATTCACCCGCCGCAGGATCAGAAAGGCAGAGGCCATCAGCAGCTCTAGAAGGAGCTGGCAGACCAGCAGCGTCCTGTTATCGAACCACGAGAGCAGGTGATCCATTCCAGTGACTAGATCCTAATTGGGCCCTTTGTTGCCAGTTATCAGTTGCCAGTTATCAGTTGCCAGTTATCAGTTGCCAGTTATCGCATTTGCGCAAGAACCACTTTCAACTGGCGACTATTTATTTTCCCTGGACCAACCAGGTGAATTGCTCTTTGGTCAGCGGCACTACCGAGAGGCGGAACTGGCGGAACATGATGGAGTCTGCGAAGAGGGGATTGTCACGAATCTCGGCCAGGGGCTTGGGGCGCGCGATCGCTTTG
>JAEKKE010000651.1 GCA_019510535.1 Acidobacteriota bacterium | reverse complement strand
GCCAGGCCCGAACACGGCTGGTCCGCACAGGAGAATGCCGGACATTTGCTGCAGCTCGAGCCGTTGTGGCTCACGCGTGTGGACGACTTCGTCCGCGGCAGCAATACCCTCACACCGACTGATCTAGCCAATCGCGCGAGCACAGACGGTGGATACAACGAGCGCCCGCTGGAAGAGATCCTCTCCGGCTTCCGTAGTGCACGCAGCAAGCTTCTGACTCGTGTCGCTTCGCTGGAGGAAGAGGCATGGGAGCGCAGCATTGTGCACCCGCGCTTGAAACAGCCCATGACTCTGACGGACCATCTCTTCTTCGTTGCAGAACACGATGACCATCACTTGGCGCGTATCTGGGAGTTGTTTGAAGGGCTCTGACGCCTGGGTGTGTTGACACATTCGAGATAGCCCATGCACCGGGTGCCCCAATGTCCGGGGTCCCCAACGAACTTGTTCGTTGGGGTGGTGTCCCTCGGGGACATGGGCCCGGCCTTCATTTTCCTGAGTACTCGTGCCAATCTGTTCTGAATCAACGTTAGGGCTATACAAAATACGGTCGCGCGTACCGCGATACCCCACGCTAAACCCAGCGAACAAGTTCGCCGGGGACCCCACCCTTCGCGATAAAACTGCGAAGAATGGGGCCACGAGAGTGGTGGTTCAATCCATTTTGTCGATACGCCCGGAAGCTCAAGCCATAAACGCCGGCTCAAGTTCGCCGGAGGGAAATACCCGATTCCGTCCGGCCGCTTTCGCCTCATACAGAGCTCGATCAGACTGCTTGATCAGATCTTCCAGACCGACAATCTGGCCCACCAGCGTGGTGATGCCGACTGAAACCCGCACCTGGAACTGATGGGCTTCGGTCTGCACCCGCAGGGAGGAGACCTCGCCGCGGATCAGTTCGGCGATCATGCGGGCCATCTCCATGGGGGTATCCGGCAGCACCACCATGAACTCATCTCCGCCCAGGCGAGCCACCAGGTCGGTGCCGCGCACCGAGCGGCGGATGGCGTTCGTCACTGCCAGCAGAGCCCGGTCTCCGCCATGATGGCCGAAGCGATCGTTGATGCCCTTGAAGTGATCCATATCCAGCATGAGGGCCGAGATGGTTCCACCGGTCTTCGCCGAGCGCTGCAGCAGCTCGACGACTTCACGCTCCACGGCGCGGCGGTTGAGCACGCCGGTCAGCGGATCGGTCATGGCCTGGCGCTCCAGGTCCTCGCGCAACTGTGCCGCCGACATCCAGATAAACCCGAAGGCGATGCCCGCAATCACGATCAGATCCAGCCAGATGAAGTAGAAGCTGGGCACGTGGAAGCGATAGACCGCATACC
>JAEKKE010000650.1 GCA_019510535.1 Acidobacteriota bacterium | reverse complement strand
AGGAAGACCAATTGAATCATCGAAACCGCCCACTGGCTAAAGAAACTGATAATGCGCGCGGGATATACTTCGCGGCGAGGTGAAAGCTGCAATGCGTCTGTCTCTCTACCGTCTCTCCTGTGCCGTCCTTCTGCTGGCAGCCTGCGCAGGAGCGCACGCGCAGACTGCGGCGCCGTCCACTACACCGGCCCGGCCACCCGCGCCGACGCGTGATCCGCATACGCCCGGCTACGTCGAGGCAAAGGATCTGGCCGATGGAGAACTTCCTCCTGCGGATCAGGATGGCAACTTCATTCTTGGGCCGACACATCAGCCCGCGCCAGAGGCCGTTGCTCACGAAGGAATACCGCATGGCGACGTCGGTGAGTTTGTGCTGAGCTCGGCCGACAGCAAGATCTATCCGGGCATTGCACGGGAGCCGAATACCTTTGGCACACCCGATCCGAATGATCCGGCGAAGCTGATCGTCACCACCAGCCATCCCGCTCCCTATACACGCAAGGTCACTGTCTATGTACCGAAGCAGTATGTGGCCGGAACAGCCGCGCCCTTCATCGTCGGCGCTGACGGACCGGATACGCTGCTCTTCACCGTGCTCGACTCGCTGATTGCCGCACACAAGGTTCCGCCGATGATTGCCGTCTCCATCTCGAATGGCAGTGGCGATGCCCAAGGCAGCGAACGTGGTCTCGAGTACGACACTATGTCCGGACGCTACGCGGAGTTTGTCGAGCAGGAAGTTTTACCGAAGGTGGAGTCGCAGTTTCACGTGAAGCTGACGCACGATCCCGAAGCCCGCGCCACCATGGGTGGAAGTTCGGGCGGGTCATGCGCGCTAATCATGGCCTGGTATCACCCCGAGCTCTACCATCGCGTGCTGACCTACTCCGGCACGTATGTGAACCAGCAGTGGCCGAGCGATCCGAAGACTCCGCATGGAGCGTGGGAGTTCCATGAACACCTGATCCCGCAGTCCGCGCGGAAGCCGATTCGTTTGTGGATGGAGGTGGGCGACCGCGATCATCTGAATCCTAATGCCATGCGCGACAACATGCACGACTGGGTGGTGGCTAACGAGAATATGGCGCGGGTGCTGAAGGCGAAGGGCTACCACTATCAGTTCGTCTTTGCTCGCAACGCCGGGCATACCGATCGGACAGTGAAACAGCAGACGCTGGCGGAGGCGTTGGAGTATCTATGGAAGGGATATAAGTTCTGAAGCTATTTACTGGAAGTCTTCCGGGCTGACGACCATGCGCTTATCGAAGATGTAGCACTGTCCCTGCCACTTACTCTCCTGCGTGGGCACCTGTTCCAGGTAGCGCAGGATACC
>JAEKKE010000666.1 GCA_019510535.1 Acidobacteriota bacterium | reverse complement strand
ACCTTTCTACGTGTGGGGGTGTCTATCTCCTGGGCAGTTCGATGATTCGGAATAACGATCGTCATAACTCACCAAACCCAACCTCCACGGTCTAAACTGCACATCGGTTGTTGGGTACCTCGGAGGCCTGCATTGAGATCGTCTGCTGCGGCGCTGGTTGCTTCACTCCTCTCATCTTCACTTCTCAACCCTGCCAATATTGCAGCCCAGCAGGCTGCCGCGCCTGCGACGCCGCGTGTGCTGCGCGCTGCGAAAGAAGCCGCGGCACAGAGTCTGCCGGTGCGGAGTGTGGCTCTCTATAAGAACGGTGTTGGCTTCTTTGAGCATGCCGGCGAGGTCACGGGCAATCAGCAGGTAACGATCGACTTCACCAGCGAACAGCTGAACGATGTGCTGCAGACACTGACGGCGATCGACCTGAACGGCGGCAAGATCAACGGCGCGGGCTACAACTCCACTACGCCGCTGGAGCAGCAGTTGAAGAGCCTGCCGCTGGCGCTGAGTCAGAACCCCACCGAGGCCGATCTCTACCAAGCAGTTCGTGGCGCACGCATCGAAGTCACCGGCAACGGCGCGGCTGTTACCGGAAGGCTGCTGAATGTGGAGTCACGCGATCTGCCTGCAGGCAATACCGCCGGCGGAGAAGATAAGCCACGGCCAATGGCGCAGTTTCTGACGGTGGTTTCGGATGGCGGAGGTGTGCGCACCATTCAACTCAACTCGCAGACACAGGTACGTCTGCTCGATGGTGCTCTGCATCAGGATCTATCGCATTATCTGGAGCTGTTGGCGGCAAATCGCGGAGGCGGTCTGCGTCACCTGACTCTGAGTGCAACCGGCACCGGTGCACGGCAGATCCGCGTGAGTTATATCTCTGCGGTGCCGGTGTGGAAGTCGACCTATCGGTTGATCTTCTCCGATGGTGGGCAGAAGCAGCAGGCGACGCTGCAGTCCTGGGCGGTGATTGATAACACTGTCGGCACGGATTGGAATAACGTCCAGCTCTCGTTGATTGCAGGTTCTCCGCAGAGCTTTGTTCAGCCGATCTCGCAACCGTATTACACGCGGAGGCCTGAGATTGGTTTGCCGGAAGAGGCGCAGCTTACGCCGCAGACACATGAGAGCGGAGATCTCAATGCACCTTTGAAAGTGACTCCTCCCCAGGTCGCAGGCGTTGCAGGAATGACAGGTATCGGCTCCGGAAATGCCTCCGGACTTGGACCAGGCTCTGGCGGCAATTATGGCGGGGGCACCAGAAAAGTTAGTGGTGGTGTTATGGGTGGGCTTGGTGCTGCACCGGCTCCGCCAATCGCCTATGAAGACTCCGCTGCGGCATCCATCAC
>JAEKKE010000235.1 GCA_019510535.1 Acidobacteriota bacterium | reverse complement strand
CGTGAACTTTGTCACCGCCCCGGCGCAGGATGGACTGCGGTTGAGGCTGCAGGCAGGCGGAGGGAGCTTCGGAGGCCAGGAACAGTCGGCGCTAGCCTCATGGGGGAAAGGAAAGCTGAGCCAGGTTTTTGCAGCTGGCCGGGATTTCTCATCCGGGTTCATGCCGGACCGGGACTATCGCTCAGAGGAGGCGAGTTCCGAGACACGGTTTCACTCGGTGCTGGGTGATTCCGATGTGCTGCTGGCAGGCAGCGATCGCGCCTTCGGCGCCAACGGGTTCTACGGAAACTACACCTCGTGGGAGCGGACAAAGGGATGGTTTGCCGGTCTGAGCCAGCAGATCGATCCAAAGACGCAGGCCGCGGTGGCATTCCGGCGGCATACGGATATCTTTCTCCTGACCCGGAGCAATCCGCTGGGCTACAAGAACCAGCACATCGATACGAGCTGGCAGGGTGTGGTTCGTCGTCAGGATGCCTTGCCGTGGAAGCCCGCGAAGGTCTTCTCCGGGCTGGAAACAAATGCCGACCAGATCGACAGCACGAACCTCGGGCGTCATGGACGCAATCGCGGTGCAGGTTATCTGGATCTGGAAATCCGTGGACGAGGGAAGGGAACCCTTTCGGTGGGGTTGCGTGAGGAGATCTTCAGCGGGGGCAACACCGTGCTGGTGCCATCGGTCGCCGGAAGCTTCTGGATGGGCCAGAGCCTGAAGGCAAGAGCATCCGTCGGCCGTGGCTACCGGCTGCCAACATACACGGATCTGTACTACAACGATCCGACAACGGTGGGAAATGCGGCACTGAAGCCGGAGTCGGCGTGGAGCTTCGATGGAGGACTGGATTGGTATCAGGGGCATAGGTTCTCGGCTTCGGTGACCGGATTCCATTCGCGCCAGACCAATGCGATCGACTATGTACGCGCCAACACCTCTGAGAAGTGGCGTGCAGCGAACCTGACCGGAGTACGGCTGACCGGAGCCGAAGCCGCGATTGACTGGCGACCACTGAGCGGACAAATGGTGCGTGTCGCTTTTACGCAGATCTCAGGCGCCCGTGAGGCGTTGCAGGGGCTGCAGTCCGTCTATGTCTTCAACTTCCCCACACAGAATGCGGGAGTGGAGTGGATAGGACGGTGGAAGAACGGTCTGCTCCTGCGGCAAAGAGTGCGTGCCGTGCATCGGCTGGCAAGGGATGTGTATCCGGTCTGGGATGCGTCGGCGGCATGGGAAGGAAGACAGGTGCAGCCTTACTTCCGCATGACGAACGGAAGCGACTCGCAATACCAGGAGCTGATTGGTGTACCAATGCCTGGGCGGGCGTATATCGCCGGAGTTGTGGTGTTGTGGGGGAAGGCGAAGTAATGGAAGGATTGAAAATTGAAGAATTGAATAGGGGTTCGAACTTCGCTCGAATTCTTTTTCTTTGTCATTTCGCAGTGACCGAAGGGAACGGAGAAATCTGCTTCTCTGCCCACCCGAATCGACTTACTGGTTAAAAACAAAACCGCGGTTCTGATCAGAACCGCGGTTTTGTTTTGTTCTGCTTAGAGTTCCGAGAAGATGTCCTTGAAGTCGTAGCAGCCCTTACGCGTCGACAGCCATTCAGCAGCGCGGACAGCACCTTCGGCAAAAGCGCGGCGGCTGAATGCCTCATGGGTCAGGACGATCTTGTCTCCCTTGGACGAGGCCGTCAGCGTATGAAGTCCGACAGCATCGCCTTCGCGGTGACTGGTGATGGGAGCTTTCACACCGCCGAGTGCTTGTTCCAGACTGATAGCCGTGCCGCTGGGCGCATCGAGCTTGGTGACGTGATGCGTCTCGTCGATCACGAATGTATAGCCGGCCTTTGCGAGTCCCTTGGCTAGAACTGCGGCAGCCTGGAACATCACCTGGGTTCCGATGGAGTAGTTCGTGCCATAAAGCAGACCCGCCTCTTTGCGTTCGGCCAGGCCGCGCATGTCGGCGAGCTTCTCGTACCAGCCGGTGGTGCCCACCACAACACGGGCACCGGTTGCGAGACAGGCACGCAGGTTGGGGATAACAGCTTCCGGTGTGGTGAAATCGATCACCACATCGAAGCCGGTGACGAAGGGAGGCGTCAGCGCGGCGGCGTTAGGGTTCTCTTTCGCATCGAGAACGTGCACGCCATGGCCGCGCTCATGCGCGACGTCGGCGACGAGCTTGCCAGTCTTACCGTGTCCGAGGACGAGGATACGCATCAAAGATCTCTCTGATCAGGCTTTTGCGGTTGCAGGTTCGGTCTGTGCTGCAGTGCGAGCTTCCACATCGAAGACGCCAGGATCAGGGTTGGCGAAAAACTTCTTGTGGAGAGAGCGCACCGCCTCTTCCACGTCCGACTCCTCGATCATAAAGCTCATATTGATTTCGCTGGCTCCCTGGCTGATCATGCGCACATTGACGTGGCTTACAGCCGTAAAGACCTGCCCGGAGATGCCCGCGTGACCGCGGATATCTTCACCTACCAGGCAGATAAGAGCCTTGTTGGGATCCAGTTTGACGTCGGCGATGGCGCTGAGATCTTCGATCACTGCATCGAGACCTATGTTCGAATCGACGGTCAGCGAGATCGAGACCTCGGAGGTGGAGACCATATCGACGACGACCTTGTGCCGGTCGAAGATGTCAAAGACGGCCTTCATATAGCCATGCGACATCAGCATGCCGGAGCTGACAATGTCGATGATAGTCAGCTTCCGCTTCGCTGCAATGCACTTGAAGGGCGATTTGCAGGGCGGAGCAGCGGCGATAATCTTGGTGCCTTCGTTCGCCGCGTTACGCGAGTTGAGCACCCAGACGGGGATGTTCTTCTGCACAGCCGGAAGGATGGTCGCCGGATGAAGCACTTTCGCGCCGAAGTAAGCGAGTTCAGCCGCCTCTTCGAAGCTGATGGTCTTCACACGAAGCGCATCGGAGGTGATCCGAGGATCCGTTGTCATGATGCCGTTGACATCGGTCCAGATCTCGATAGCTCCAGCATGCAGACCGCCACCAATCAGAGCACCGGTGTAGTCAGAGCCGCCGCGGCCCAGAGTGGTCGTAATGCCCTGCTCGTTGGAAGCGATGAAGCCGCCCATGACCGGCGTCTTCCCGGCGTCAATCAGCGGCAGAACATTCGCGACCAGCTTCTCTTCGATCTTGTCGGTAAGAGGTTTGGCTTTACCGAAGGCTGAATCCGTGATGATGGACTCGCGCGCATCATGATGAATGCCGTTCAGGCCGCGCTGATCGAAGGCCGCAGCAACCATCCGCGATGAGAGACGCTCACCGTAGCTGACGACATTGTCTGTCGTACGTGGCGTGAGCTCTCCAACAGCTGCAATGCCGCGGAGCAGATCGTCGAGCGAATCGAACTCATGCCCGAGGACAGGCTGTATGGCGGTGAAGCGTTCGTTGTCCAGCAATTCGGCAGCCGTGTCGATGTGGCGATTGCGCAGGCGGGCAGAGATCGCGAGCGCGCCCATCTTGTCGCCTTTACCGGCAGCAGCAGCGGCAGCCAGAAGCTGGTCCGTCACCTTTGCCATGGCCGAGACAACAACAACCGGAGCGAGGCCCTTCTCGGTACGGGTACGGACGATGGCGGCGGTACGGTCAATCGCCTTGGCGTCTTCGACCGAGGTACCACCGAACTTCATGACGACGATGTGATTGCGGGGTGTGCTCATGCGTTTACCAGCGCTTCCTGCCGCGCGCCGGCGAACTTGAACTTACCCATCACTGCCAGGATCTCGGCGTTAAGGATGGCCGCGCCTGCAGCGCCGCGAACGGTGTTGTGCGAGAGCAGGACGAACTTCCAGTCCAGCAGCGAGCATGGGCGCAGACGACCGACGGTGGTAGCCATGCCGTTACCGCGAGCGATGTCCAGGCGGGGCTGGGGACGGTTTTCCGCTTCGTCGTACTCGACCGGATGCAGCGGGGCCGAGGGCAGGTGATGCGCACGCAGGGGCTGGAACTCGCGCCACGCTGCGACCATCTGTTCGTAGGTGGCCGGGGTCTTCAGCTTGATGCTGACGCACTCGGTGTGGCCGTCGATAACGGGAACCCGGTTGCAGTGCGCGGAGACTTTTGCATCAAGCAGGTCGATGAAGCCGGTGCCGGCAGTCTCATCTGCGTTGAAGGCGCCGAGCAGCTTACCGACCTCTTCCTCCAGCTTCTCCTCTTCGTTCTTGATAAAGGGAACGACATTGCCGAGGATGTCGAGCGACGGAACGCCGGGGTAGCCGGCGCCGGAAACAGCCTGCATGGTTGTGACAAACAGGCTCTCGATACCGAACTTCTGTTCCAGCGGAGCCAGTGCGAGCACCAGGCCAATGGCGCAGCAGTTGGGATTGGTGACCAGGAAGCCACCGTTCTGCTTGCGTGAGACCTGGGTCTCAAGCAGTCCGAAGTGATCGGAGTTGACCTCGGGTACAACCAGAGGAACGTCCGGAGTCATGCGGAAGGCCGAGGAGTTGGAGATCACGGCACAGCCTGCATTGGCATAGGCGGGCTCCAGTTCCTTGGCGATCGGCGAATCGACGGACGAAAAGATAATGCGCGGCACTTCGCCGGACGCGAGCTGCTCCGCCGTGGGAACGGTGTTGGGCTGCACGATCATTTTGGCGATCTGCGCCGGCAGCGGCGTGTCGAGCTTCCAGTTGGTGGCCTCACCGTACGGTTTACCGGCGGAGCGGTCCGATGCCGCGAGCCACGTAATCTCGAACCATGGGTGGTTGGCGAGAAGTTGGATAAAGCGCTGGCCCACCATGCCGGTGGCGCCAAGGATACCTACTTTACGTCGTTCCATACTGTCCTTGCGCATAGTTACTGCGCGTCTTTGACTGAAAGCGTGATTTGTCTAGGATACCAAGGATCGTCCGTTTAGCGGCCAAACTGACGCAGGTGATGGTCGGTATGGAGCCAGGCCCAGCGGTGCCATTCCCGGGTGGTCATACCAGCGAAGATGGGGTGAGGCGGCCAGTTCTCCCGGTTGGCGGCAAAGGCATCAAGGGCCTGCAGCAGAGTCTCGCGATCGCACTGGAATTCCGCCGGTGGGGTGCCGCCAACCCCTTGTTTCATCTCAGGAGTGGTCGGAACGCCTTTCGGCCATTTGGTGGGAAAGTTCAGGGCAAGCCACTTGTAGACGCCGACCGGGAGGGGGGATTTGATGCGGGGATGGATCGTGCGCCGGTTCAGCCCGTAGAGCAGAGAGTCCGTCATGTGACAGACTGCCTGAGCTGCCGTCATATCACCCCACTGCGGAGGCGCGTCCGGGGTGAGAGAGGCGATACGGGATTTCAGCTTCTCAAGATCGGCCGGATTGGCGATGGTAGAGGGCACGGCCAACAGTGTAGCTGGAGTTGCCAGTTGCCAGTTGCCAGTTGCCAGTTGCCAGTTGCCAGTTGCCAGTTGCCAGTTGCCAGTTGCCAGTTGCCAGTTGCCAGTTGCCAGTTGCCAGTTGCCAGTTGCCAGTTGCCAGTTGCCAGTTG
>JAEKKE010000665.1 GCA_019510535.1 Acidobacteriota bacterium | reverse complement strand
GAAGAAGCTGCGACGGTCCATGCTCTTCCCCTCCTGGTGGCTATTGCGCGTAAGCGTGGGTGACGCCGAGCTGGAGGCGGTTCAGTGACCCCCAATCGGGATATTTGGCCTGCATTTCCGCGGTCACGATCTTGCCGGCTTCGTCGGCGGATTTGCCTTCGGCTTTCAGGGCCTGGATGCGCGTAGCGAGGCTCGCCATAAAAGCGCGGGTTTCCGCGATCAGAGAGGCGTTTCCCGGCGGGCTGTGATCGGGCACCACGATTTTGGGATGAAATTGCGCCGCGATCTTGTCCACCACCGCCAGCCAGCTTTCGGGGGTGCATTCACTGCAATAGAAATAGGGCGCGGCCTTGTTCTGCACCACGTCCCCGGAAATCAGCACACTGTCGGGCTCTACCATCACCACTTCATCGCCGCGTGTGTGCGCGGGCCCGAACCAGGCCAGGCGAACCTTCACCCCGCCCAGATCCAGCCGGTAATCGGAATCGAACAGGATGCCGGGCTTGAGATAATGCATGTCCTGCAGCAACGCTTTGTCGTCCGGCGACCGGCCGGCGAAAAGGTCGACCAGCTTCTGGCCTTCGGCTTCCAGTTCCGCCTGTTGCACCCGGGGGCGCACCAGCACGGTGTCCGCCGGAAAAGCGCCGTCGCCGGTGGCGTGCTCGGCGTGATAATGCGTCGTAGTGAGGTAGAGTTTCTGCCCGTTGGTGGAAAGTTTGTGCGCCGCGTCCAGCACGATCCTGCCATTGGGGGTGCCCAATCCGTCGTCAACGATCAGGGTCGCTTTGTGTCCCACCACAATCGCGATGGTGGGCGAACCGCCCTCGATGGCCCAGACATGGGCAGAGAGTTGCGTGAGATTGTCGGCGGGCAACTGGTGGCCGCGCGGCTGCGCCTGGGCTCCTGCGCAAACCAGCGCGCCTATCAGACCGGAGATCAGGGCAAATCTTTTCACAATGAACTTCCCCTAACACGTTGATCGTAGCATCGGCGCGAAGGGCAATGCGAGCGCCTGCTTGTGTTGCAGCAGCGAAAGGTCCCGTTTCTGTAAGAAAAGCGTAAAATCAGCGCAACGGCCGCGGCTGGCGGCGGCGACGAATTGCATATTGGCACGCGCAGTGTTTGTCATAATTGCAGTCGCAACCGATGGGGAAATCATGCGCACCAATCGCATCATCGCATCTTTGGCTTGCTGCAGCATCTGGGCGTTGACGCCGTCGCTGGCACAGCCGGCGGGTGGCGGCCGCGGGACGGCCGAAAACTGGTGGGTCAACAAGACCGAAGGCGGTGTGTACAAGGCACCGATGCGCCCCTTGTGGCGCCTGGCCGATCTCAAGAAGATGCAT
>JAEKKE010000234.1 GCA_019510535.1 Acidobacteriota bacterium | reverse complement strand
TTAGGACGGATATAGGCAGCAGCCATCTCCTCCATCGACTCACCTTCGGTTGTCCGCGGCTGCATCGTAAGTTCTGCCGTCAGGGGGCGGCGGACATCCTGTTCCATGCGGCGTTGCAATTCAAGCAGTGTCATGCGACTGCCTCTTCCACATTTGAAGGCTGCAGAAACTGGTTGGCCTTCAACGCCTCGCCGTGTACCTCATCGAAGGTTGGAATATTGTCATCCCACTCAAGCAGAGTCGCCGTCGGGCCGGAACGCTCAATGGCGCGTGCATACAAATTCCACACCGGATCGAGCACCGGATGATCGTGCGTGTCGAGCGTATAACGCTCAAACTGTGAGTGCCCGGCGATGTGGATCTGCGCTACGCGATCCGCCGGAATGCTGTTCACATACTCCATCGGATCGAACTCGTGGTTCCGCGAGGAGACGTAGATATTGTTCACATCGAGCAGGATGCCGCAGTCGGCGGCATGCACCACCTCGTTCAGGAACTCCCACTCGGTCATCTGCGATTCGTGAAACTCGGCGTAGCTGCTGACGTTCTCCACTGCGACGGGAATCTCCAGGAAGTCCTGCACCTGGCGGATACGCTCTGCTGTCGTTCGTACCGCCTCCCACGTATAGGGCAGCGGCAACAGATCGTGCGTGTAGCGGCCATCGACGCTTCCCCAGCACAGATGGTCCGAGAGCCACGGTGTTCCGGTACGCCGCACCAGATCTTTCAATCGCTGCAGATGATCGCGGTTCGGTGCTTGCGCACTGCCGAAGTACATCGAGACGCCATGCTGCACTACGCGGTACTGATCAAGAATCTGGTCGAGAATGCGCAGCGGCCTGCCGCCGTCGACCATGTAGTTCTCTGAGATGATCTCAAACCAGTCGACCACCGGCTTGCGAGAGAGGATGTGGTCGTAGTGCGGCACGCGCAGCCCGATGCCGACACCATAGTCCGTATATCCATTGAAGCGATTTGCAGGCATAACAGCTCCATCAAGAGATCGCCGGTAAAGACTCGCTATATGGCTTGCGAGTCTTCACCGGCTTGCCACGGTTACTTCTTCGGCTTGGAACCGTCGGTGGCGCAATCTCCCTTGCCCTTGCAGGAGTTCTTGCCGGCATTCTTGCCGCCGCCCTGACCTTTACAGTCGTTCTTGCCCTTGCAGGAGTGCTTGGGCAACTTCTGGTCGTCCTGTGCCGTCATCGCCACACCTGCTGCGATCGCGGCGCCGGAGACGCTGGCCTCGTGGCCAGAGACAGGCTGTGCATTCAAACGAGCTGTGGTGCCGCTCAGCAGACCGGCGAAGGCTGCTGCGAGTGCGAGATTACTTGCCTTGTGATTCATCGTGAAGTTCCTTTCGTTATGAGCGACAGGTTCATGCCTGCGCGGAGGGGATTAGAGCAATTCTCCTAATACTGTGGTGTTGGATAAATTCGCGAATGCCGTTTTCTTCGCGGAAAACGGCGCATACAGCCAGAACTCCGCTCTACACCTTTAGGAGAATTGCTCCAGGCTCAGGATGTCTTCAGTTTTCCCTTGCCGCTGGTTGGAGACTTCACACTGCATTTAGTTACAGACGGCCAAAGATTTTTTTATTCACTTAACATCGAGCGCCACACTCGTCGCTCCGAGAATCTCTTCCTGATGCGGCGCCTGCGCCAGAAGCACCAGGTGCTGTGCACCGTGCGCAAGATGAAGACTCGAAGGTAATGCCAGGCGCACACTCTGTTCACCGTCATTGCGAACAGTCGCCACGGTCGTCATCAGCCGCGCCACAGAGACATGCGTGAGCGACCGGCCGGAGTTCTCGCCGCGAAGCACACTGGAGCGGTCCGTATCGTCAGTGATCACGGCGACGATCTCTACAGGCTTCGCCTTCTCCAGACCCTGCACGGCGAACTTCAGATCGATCGCCTGCGGTTGTACGTTTGCAGAGGAGATCGAGACCTCTATGGTCTTCTTTGCCGCTTCGCGGTGCAGTGCATCCTGCAGGGCATGGCTGTCGCTGCCAAGCAACTGAATGTGGCCGTTCAATACCGCCTGCGGTGTATAAGGCTGACCGTCGGCCAGCCGTGCGGCGTACTTCTCCTGGCGTGTCGTAAAGGTCTCCGCGGAGTACGGGTCTTTCCATCCCAGGCTGTTCCAGTAGGTCACATGCTCGCTGATGCCGATCACCAGTTGGCCATCCTGTGTCGTCCGTCCATGAACCTGCTGCAGCAGCACATCCGCCGGAGGACAGCTGGAGCATCCCTCTGAGGTAAACAGCTCCAGCACCGCAACCTTCTGATTCTGGGGCGGGACCGGTGCGGCATCGCCGCGCAAAGTGAGGAAAAGGCCGGCGGCAAGAAAGATTCGAGCGTACATAAACAACACCTCCATCAGGCGACTACAGCATTTCTCCTGTTGCTGGGTATCCCGGGAGCAGCGTGCGGTGGCGTTTTCATTGCGGAAAACGCCATAGATACACAAGCCCTGCACTACACCTACAGGAGAAATGCGTCTATCTGATGCCCGTCGCGGCAGGAACGTTACAAATCACGCCGGCTGTAACCTTTTGCGCCGCGCCCTCTCTAACGGTGCGGAAAGGGCGGGCTGTACGACCTGCCTCCCACAGGATGGTTCATGGAACCGCTACTCCGTCTCTATCGCAACGCCGCCGATGTGCTCTCACGGCTGCAGTCTCCCATGCTGCTGGCCGTCCGCCTCTACTGGGGCTATCAGTTCGCACAGACCGGCTGGGGCAAACTCCACCATCTTGCGCGCATTACCGACTTCTTTACCAGCCTGGGCATTCCCTTCCCCGGCCTGAATGCGCACTTTGTCGCCGGCCTGGAGTTCGCCGGCGGCATTCTGCTGATGCTTGGTTTACTCTCTCGTCCGGTCGCTTTGCTTCTCGCCGGCAACATGTTCGTTGCATACTTGACTGCAGACCGCGAAGCGCTGTTGGCCATCTTCTCGGATCCCGGCAAGTTCTACGTCGCCGATCCGTATACGTTTCTTTTCGCCTCCATCATGGTGCTGATCTTCGGCCCGGGATGGTTCGCGATCGACACCATCATCCGCAGGAGGCTTGCGAGGCAGTAGCGATGACGCTCCAGGAACAGCAAGGGGAAGCCGAGCTCATCGCCGCCATTCTGGCCGGCGACACGCAGCTCTACCATGATCTGATCCGCCCCTATGAGCGGCCGGTCTATCTGCTGGCGCTCTCGTATATGAAGAACGAGACCGATGCCGAAGATGTCGCACAGGAGGCCTTCCTCAAGGCCTTCCGGCATCTCTCGTCCTTTCGTGCAGACGCCAAGTTCAGTACCTGGCTCATCAGCATTGCCCTGAACGAGGCCCGCGGACGCCTTCGCCGCCAGACGGCATCTCGCACCGAATCCCTGGACAAGGATCCCGACGAAGAGGGAGCAGTCTCGCCTGCCCTGCTGCGCGACTGGCGAGAAATTCCCTCGGAGGCGGTCGAGCGCGGCGAGATCCGCGATCTGCTGCGAAAAGCCGTCGAGACACTGCCGGAGATCTATCGCGAAGTATTTCTTCTGCGGGACGTGGAGGAGCTTAATATCAATGAAACCGCGGAGGCCCTGAATATCAGCGTCTCTGCCGTGAAGGTCAGGCTGCACCGCGCGCGGCTGATGCTGCAGAAGTATCTCGCGCCGCAGTTGAAGTCGGTGACGAAGCCGAAAGGGAGGTGGTTCGCATGGTCATAGAGTGCAAACACGTCTGGACCTACATCTCCGATTACCTTGATGGAACACTTTCAGAGGAGATCCGCGTGACCGTCCAGAAGCATCTCGAACACTGTGAGCTCTGCTCGGCGATCCTGGACTCGACGCGGAATATCCTTGTGCTAACAGCGGATGACCGCGTCTTTGAGCTGCCAGTCGGCTTCAGTGAACGTTTGCATCAGCGGTTGGAAGAGGAGCTTAAGCAGAAGAAGGGTCCGTGAGGACGACGGTCTTTTTGTTTGTCGTTTCGTAGCGTAGCGGAGAAATCTGCTTCTCCATCCTGTACCTCAGCGGCTAAAGCCGCACATTTTTAGCGTCTGTACGGGACGGCTGAAGCCGTCCCCTTAAGCAGAACGATTCGCGCTGCGCGCGAACTTCCCACATAAGCTTCGCGTATGTGGGGCACCCGGTTCGTAGCTCACCGGAGAGCCGAAGGCCTTGCTTAACTAGCAACTAAGCACCAGCAACTAGCAACTGCTTCTTACGGGATGTGATGAATGATGTGGTGCGTTGCTGCTTCTGCCGTCACCAGCAGCAGCGTTAGCACGGCCAGGGTGATCTGAAAGCGCTCTGACCACAGCGTCTTTGAGCTCGGCGGTGTGATGCGCCACTGGGATGCCGGCCGATTGCGCAGCGATCTGATTCTCCAGATCACGTAGAGATTCACTAGCGAACCCAGCACCGCGATGATCATCATCGGGATGCGGATCGCATCCTGATGAAAGCCGGTCGCTGGATGATGCACTCCGGCTGCGGCCGCCAGGGCACTCAGGCCGATCACGACACGTACCCCGCTGATTGCCATCACCGCCGTACATGCACTCTGCAGCACAATGAAGCCAAAGCTGGTCAGCGTTACCAGCCAGTTCGGCTTCGCCTGCTTTTCCGTCTCAACCGCCACACGTCCCTCCGGCCTCTCTATCGTACCTGCTGGCAGAGATGAAGGCGCCCTAGAGCATTTTCCCTGTTGCTGGGTAGCCCGGAAGGGTGTGCGGCGGCGTTTTCATTGCGGAAAACGCCCATAGATACCGAATCCCTACGCTACACCTACAGAGAAAATGCTCTAGCGTCTGCGGCGGCGAGGCGCCGGCTTTGCAACGTGGTGCACAGCCCTCTTTATAACCGGCGGAGGAGGCGGCAACGGCGGCAGGCCTGCCATGGCGAGCAGCAGATCGTTTGCACCGTAGAAGAGATTGAAGCCCGTACCTACTGGGCCATCGGTTGCAGCGAGAAATACAGCGGTATGGTGCGCCTGGTTGATGGCGATGTACGTCCGAAAGCCCGCACCACCGCCGGTCTTCTGGACTATGTGCGATGGGTCGTCGGCAGGAAGAAGATGAATCCATCCCAGTCCCACGCCGCTCGGTATACCGGCGTGATCCAGGCCGACCTGGTGGACAAGTTTCTCCGGCGGGAAGTAGACGTCCTGCGCAGCCTTATCTTGAGCAGGCATCCCGTTATCTCCGCTACGGAGCAGATACTTCAGCCAGATCGCCATGTCGGTCGCGGTGGACCAGCAGGTTGTTGCACTGGACATCGTTCGGAAAGAAGGTGGTGTGGACCATGTGCAGCGGGTTCAGCGTACGTTCCGCCAGGAGCGCGGCGTACTGTTTATGTGTTGCGGACGACAGCGCATCGCTCAGCAGATCGAAGCCCACATTCGAATAAAGCGCCGATGAGCCAGGAGCGTTGTGCAGTCGCTGCTTCGGCAGCCAGCGCCAGCGGGTCTTGTAGTCGGGATAGGTAAAGTGCGGCGTATGCGGCGGAGCGCCCGCAATCTCTCGCGACAACCCGGCCGTATGCGTCGCCAGGTCCACCAGTGTGATGGGAGAGTCGCCGCGGGTCGGCACCACCATCCGTTTCGGCGCATACCGCTGTAGCGGATCGTCCAGACGGACGATTCGATCGGTAGCAAGCTTGCTAAGTACATCGGTCGTGAAGATCTTCGTCAGCGAGCAGAGCCGCAGCACTGAATCCTGCGAGGGAAGCTGATGCGACCCCGGAGCGGTCTCCCCATAGCCGTGAAAAAAGACCTGATCATCACGCACCACCACCAGCACCATGCCTACGGAACCGGAGAGAACAAACAGGTCCTGGCCCATCTCTTCGGCGTTCTGAAGGGCGGGTAAGGCTGGCGACGCGGCCACTGCTTTTGCCGGGGCAGCAGGAACACCGCAGAGAGACAACAAGGCAGGCAGCAGATACCAGAGACGTGCGCGACGCATGATTTCCATCTAATCTGCAGATTACAAAAAAACTGCGTGGCCTGCGGGGCGGAAATCTCACGTTTTCAGAGAATGTCTTCAGCAAGATACGTACGTTCGGCGTGGATTGGGTCCGCAACTCTCTAGAGCATTTTTCCTGTTGCTGGGTATCCCGGCAGGGCGTGCAGCGGCGTTTTCATTGTGGAAAACGCCCATAGATGCGGAAGCCCTGCACTAACCTACAGGAAAAATGCTCTATCCCAGAAAGGGTTATCAGACACTATACTGAGTGCGATCAAGCACGAGGAGCACGAAACCCTTGTTGAGTCAGACTGAAGGTTCCTCGAAGATTGAAACTCCATGGCCATTTGCCGATAGTGTCATGGCAGAGGTGATTCGCGCCGTTGACTGGTCTTCCACCGAGCTTGGGTCCATTGACACCTGGCCGGCCAGCCTCCTCTTCGCCATCGACATGATGCTGGGCTGTGCCTTCCCGGCAACGCTGCAGTGGGGACGCAACCTCATCCTGTTCTATAACGACGCGTACATTCCCCTGATCGGCACGCATCATCCGCATGCCCTGGGGCAACCGCTGCTGTCGAGCTTTCCTGAGATCGCCGCAATCTATCCACCGTTCGCCCAGCGTGTATGGAACGGAGAACGCATCGTGCTGGAAGACCAGCTCTTCCACTACACCCGCAATGACGTCCCCGAAGATCGGTGGTTCAATCTCTCCTACAGCCCTGTCCATGATCGCGATGGAAGTATCTGTGGCATCCTTGCCGTTGGTCTGGAGACTACCCGGAAGGTGCTGGCGGAACTAGCGCGCTCCACAGCCGACACGCGCCTGAAGCGCGTTCTGGAGACCGATGCCGTCGGCGTAATCTTCTTTGACTACACCGGGACGGTCGTCGACGCCAACGATGTCTTTCTCCGCATGGTCGGCTACTCCAGAGCCGAGATTGAAACCCGTACCATCACCTGGCGCACCCTGACTCCGCCGGAGTGGGTGAAGGCCAGCGAAGAGCAGATGTTAAAGCTCGAACAGACCGGACGCATTGGCCCCTACGAAAAGGAGTACATCCTGAAGGACGGCAGCCGGCGATGGATGCTCTTCACCGGACGCGACCTTGGCGGCAACCGGATCGTTGAGTACGCCATCGATATCACCCGCCGCAAACAGGCGGAGGCTACCTCCAAGGCGATGGAAGAGCGCTTCCGCGCCCTGGTCGAGGCGAGCTCCGACGTGGTCTACCGCATGAGCCCCGACTGGAAGGAGATGCGGCAGCTTCAGGGACGGGACTTCCTTTCCGACACCGCGGAGCCGGAGAGGACCTGGCTGGAGAAATACATCCATCCGGAAGACCAGCCCTTCGTGTGGGCATCGATTCAGGACGCCATCACACACCAGAAGACCTTTCAGTTAGAACATCGTGTCCTGCAGGCCGATGGAACCATCGGCTGGACCTTCTCGCGCGCGGTTCCGCTGCGCAACAAAGATGGGGAGGTCATCGAATGGTTCGGCGCCGCCAGCGATGTCACAGCACGGAAACGGGCCGAAGAGGCACTGCTCCGCAGCGAGAAGCTGGCGACACTGGGCCGGCTGGTGGCCTCGATCGCGCACGAGATCAACAACCCACTCGAAGCGATGTCGAACCTCATCTACCTGGCTCATCGCAGCGAAGGTCTTCCCGAGGAAGCCCAGGAGTTGCTGAAACTGGCCGATGCTGAGTTGAAGCGCATTGCGCATATCACCCGGCAGTCACTCGGCTTCTATCGGGAATCCAACGTTCCGTCCGACATTTCGGTGACGCAACTGCTGGAGTCGTCCATTGACCTGCTTCGCGGAAAGATCAACACCCGGCACGCGATGATCGACTGCCGCTGGAACGACGACATTACCGTCAAAGCCGTTGCCGGCGAGTTGCGGCAGGTCTTCTCCAATCTGTTGGCGAACGCTCTGGACGCTCTTGAAACAGGCGGACAGATCACCATCCGGGCAAAGCGTCACCTCGGGAAAGACGGCGCTTATGTCAGGATCCTTTTCCTCGACAGCGGACGCGGCATTCCGCTGGAGACACAGCACAAGATCTTCGATCCGTTCTTCAGTACGAAGGGAAATCTCGGTACGGGTCTGGGCCTGTGGGTCACGAAGCAGATTGTCGACAAGCATCACGGATCGATTCGCGTGCGCAGCCGCATTCTGCCGCCGACGACGGGTACAGCGTTTCAGATCACGCTGCCTGCGTAGGAGCGGTTTGGCCATCGTTTGTCGAGCGAGGGTGGGCCACCCATTGGGGATTGAACGTTCAAAAAAACAAAAGCCGGCCTGCGATGCAGGCCGGCTTTCTTCCTTGCAAAACTAGAGGAGCGACTGGATCGTCTTCTCGAAGTCTTCCTTGTTGCCGAAGCCCTGCTTCACCGCGCGGATCTTTCCCGTGCGATCGATCAGATACGTAACCGGCAAAGCATCGGTAATACCGTACGCTGCGGCAGACTTCCCCTTGTTCACACCCATGGGATAGGTGATCTTCAGTTTGCGGGCAACTGGACCGGCAACCTTCCATCCACCTTCATCCATGGAGACGCCCAGGACCACAAAGCCCTTGTCCTTATACTTCTGCGAAAACTCTTCGAACCACGGCATCTCGACTCGACACGGAGCACACCACGTCGCCCAGAAGTTGAGCAGAATCACCTTACCTTTGTACTGCGACAGGTTGATGGTCTGCCCGGACTCCGAAGCGACCGAAAGTGCGGGAGCCACCTTGCCTACCGGCAAAGGGTCCGCAAAAAACGGCTGCGCGGAAGCGAACGTGAGTGCTGCGAGAACTGCCAAACGAAGGAGTTTCATCGTGTTTCTATTGTAGTCAACGAGCCCATGCATCGGGTGCCCCACATACGCGAAGCTTATGTGGGCATCTCGCGGGGCGAGACCGTTTTATCCCGTGGTGAACAATCAAAGAGAAAACGGATTTTTCTGGTTCGCTACGAAATAACAAACGAAAAGCGGATCGAGCTTCCGCTCGATACTCCCACATAAGCTTCGCGTATGTGGGGCACCCGGCACCCGATCTATCGCCACTCTACGCTTGTTTCGCCTCATCGTGACGATGCGCCGTCAGCAGGTAATAGACCACTGGCGTCACGATCAAGCTCAACAGCATTGAGACCACCAGGCCGCCGATCACCGCGATCGCCAGCGGCTGCAGCATCTGCGAACCCGAGCCCAGTGCGAAGGCCAGTGGCAGCATGCCGCAGATTGCTGCTGTTGCCGTCATTAGGATCGGACGCAGCCGGCGCTGCGCCGCATGCATCATCGCATCGTAGGCTGAACCGCCTTCGCGGCGGTAGCGTTCGTCGGCATCAAGCAGCAGGATGCCATTCTTCGCCACGATGCCGATAACCATGATCAGCCCCATGAACGAGGCCACGTTGAAGGTTGTGCCCGTCACCAACAGCGCCAGCACCACACCCGAGATCGACAGGACTGATGAAGTCAGAATGGCGATCGGCGCATACAGATTGCGGAACTCCATCAGCAACACACCGAAGACCAGTGCGAGCGAGAGCAACAGCACCTGCAGCAACTGACGGAATGACTGCTGCTGTTCCTGGTAGGTTCCGCCGTATTCGATACGTACCGAGGATGGCAGATGCATGGCATCGACCGTCTGCTGCACGCGCGCGATGGCGCTGCCGAGGTCTGTCCCTTCAAGCTGTGCCGTCACTGTCACCAGGCGCTGCAGGTTCTCGCGCCGGATCTGATTCTGCGGCGGAAGTTGCGTTACCTGCGCCAGTGAACCGAGGGTGGCTAGCTTGCCGGTCGCGCTGTTGAAGACCGTGTTCTGCATCGCATCCAGTGACCTGCGGGTCTCGTCGCCCAGGCGCACACGGATGGTGTACGGTCTGCCGTTTGCGATCAGAGGATCGGTTGTATTGACACCATCGAGAATCGAGGTCGCGTCTTCAGCAACCTCCTGCGGTGTGAAGCCCAGGCGGGCGGCCACCACGGGATCGACCTGGAAGTTGGTTCCCGAACCGCTGATGGTGTTCTCAATGCCGTTCTCCACGCTGACGACACCGGGAATCTTACTGATGGCATCGCCGACGCGCGGAGCGACATCGTCCAACACAGCGAAGTTATCGCAGAAGAGTTTGATCTGGATCGGCTCCGGCGCATTCGACAGATCGTTGATCATGTCCTGCAGCACCTGGATGAACTCCACATCCAGCTCCGGCTCGGCTTTCTTGATCTGCGCGCGCGCATCGGCGATCACTTCGTCGATGCCACGATCGCGATCCTTCTTCAGCCGCACGGTCATGTCGCCCGTGTTCGCTTCCGTCACAGCGGCCAGGCCCATCTGCAGGCCGGTGCGGCGCGAGGTGCTATCCACCTCCGGCATGGAGTGCAGGATGCGATTCACATGCTCCAGCACACGATTCGTCTCGGTCAGCGAACTGCCCGCGGGCATGATGTAGTCCAGAATGAAGCCGCCCTCATCCATCTCCGGCAGCAGGTCGGAGCCCAGGGCGCGATATCCGGCATATGTGCCCACGACCAGCAGGGCGCAGATACTCAGCTTGCCGTGATGTTCTTCGTGACGTTTCCCTTCCTCGCCGTTCTTATGATCGCGCAGCAGCGCGAGACTCAACGCCGGGGTCCAGGTGACCGCCAGAAGCAGTGAGGTCAACAGTGCCACCGTCATCGTGATGGCTAGTGCACGGAAGAAGCTTCCGGTCACACCCGTCACCGCGACCAGGGGAAGAAAGACCACCACCGGAGTAATCGTAGAGCCCACCAGTGGCGCTGAGATCTCCTTCAAAGCAAGCCGCGCAAGCGTCATCAGGTTGAAGCTCTGTCCGATGGACCACAGCACCAGCACCGTGATTGCCACGGTTACCGGAATCACCAGACCAGCCACGAGTGACGAGCTCCAGTCGCCCAGGAAGAGGAACAGGATCACACAGGCCAGCAGCAGGCCGATCATGATGGCGTCGCGTACGCTGCGGATGCTCTCGCGCACCAGCTCCGCCTGGTCATAGTAGAGCTTCATCTGTACGCCGGCGGGAAGGTTCTTCTTCAACTGCTCCACCTGCGTGGCGACGGCGTCTGCTACAGCAACTGTATTGCTGGAAGGCTGCCGCGTGATGTTCATCAACACCGCCGCGTGATTGTCGGCAGTCACCGTCGTATATACAGGCAACACGCCCGGCTGCACCGTCGCGACATCGCTCACGCGCACGGCGGTTCCACTGGCAGTCGCCTTCACCACCAGGCGTCCTAGCTGGTCAGCATCATGTGCTTGCGCTCCTACCAGGCCGAGGATGAGCTGATGGTTCTCCTCGTACAGTCCAGGCGAGTCAACGATATTCGAGGCCTGTACCGCGTTCACGATGTCCAGGATGGTGACGTTAGTCGCCTGCAACCGCGCCATGTTGGGCACGATATGAAACTCCGGCACTTTGCCGCCCTGCACCGTGACCATGCTGACGCCCGAGACACGGTTCAACGGCGGCTTCAACGTATAGGTCGCCAGCTCCCATAGCTCGGTCTGCGATAGCGTGTCGGAGGTCAGACTGTAACCAATGATAGGAAAGGTAGCGAAGGTCAGGCGATTGGTGGTGATGACCGCCGTTGCCGGCAGTGTCTGCCGCACCTTGCTTAGCGCCGCATCCACAAGCTGCAGCGTGCGGAACATATCGATGTTCCAGTCGAAGAACAGGCTCACCTCAGCCGATCCGCGGCTGGTGTTGGAACGCACGGTTGCCAGACCAGGGACAGAATTCATCGCGTCCTCAATCGGCTTGGTGATCGTGACCTGCATCTGTTCCACCGGCATGACGCCGTTGTCCACACCGATGACGACACGCGGAAAATTCGTCTCAGGAAAGACACTGATCGGAACCTTCTGCGAGGCGTAAATACCAGCCAGCGACAGCACGATCAGAAAGAAGAAGATCGATGAGCGATACCGCTCCAGCCAGAAGGGCTCTTCTGCATTGGCCTGGGCCTTTTCCGCGAGGACGCTCATTCCTTCTCGTC
>JAEKKE010000082.1 GCA_019510535.1 Acidobacteriota bacterium | reverse complement strand
GGTCCAAAGGGCTCGGCTTCAAAGCCGTTGCGGTCCAACTCGTCAGCCAGCTCCGCAAAGGCAAGCATCTGCGCCGGCTGCAGATCGACCAGCAGCGGCATCAGCAGCCTTTGCCGTTGCACCGACTCCGTACGGCGCTCACGCAGGATCTTCTCAAACAGAACACGCTCATGGGCCACATGCTGGTCGATGATCCAAAGACCGTCTTCATTCACCGCCAGGATGAACGAATTGCGCAATTGCCCAACAGCCCGCAACGTCGCCAGCGAATGTAGTGTCTCGGGACGTTCTTCGCCTTCCTCCGGCGTCGCCGAAGAGCAGGAGTGCCGTCCCGAGACCCGCTGTTCCGGTTCCCGCAGAAATGGCGGCTCATCAACCGGAGCTTCAGTCTGAGGAAAGACAATGCGTTGCTCGGTAGCGAGGAACGCATCCGGCTGCAGCGAGAATGCCGCGGCATCACCCTGCTGCGGATCTCCTTCCGAGGCCGGCGGAAGATCAGGAGCCCCCGGCATGGGGCTGACGTCGATGCGCAGCGCCTCGGCGGCTAACGGCGAGTCCGTAAGCGCCATCGCAAAACTCATCACCGGCCGTGCCGCCATCAACGCCGTACGGACCGAGTCGCGCAGGAAGTCATGCACGATGGACTGCTGCCGAAACCGCACCTCAGTCTTCGCCGGATGGACATTCACGTCCACTTCGGCGGGCGGCACATCAAGAAACAGCAACACCACCGGAAAGCTGGTCGGCGGAATAACGTTGCGATAGGACTCGGACAAGGCATGCAGCACCAGACGGTCGCGAATCAGCCGGCCGTTCACAAAAACATAGATCGAGTTTCGGTTGAGCTTTTGCAGCTCCGGCTTTGAAACAAAACCACTTATCCTCATCACTCCCGGTTCGGGTGGCTCATAGTTCTCGTCCCGCTTCCATGGCGGAGGTTCCGGAATGCCGACGCGGGCAAAGTCGGTTTCGGCGGCCACCGGAATCATCTGGTCTACGGTCTCGCGGCCGAAGATCTGGAACATGCGGTCTGCCGCGGAGGTCACCGCGGGAGCCACCAGCAGCGCATGCGTCGCCGAATGTAGCTCAAAGTGCTTTGTCGGATTCGCCAGAGCGTAGTGAGTCACCAGGGCAGCGACATGCTGTAGCTCGGTGGATTCGCTACGCAGGAACTTCCGGCGAGCCGGCGTATTGAAGAACAGGTCCCGGATCGTCAGGGTCGTGCCTGCCGGGCGCCCGAGATCCTCCACCCGGAGAAGCTTGCCCCCGGCGATCTCCAGCAGCGTACCGGCCTCGTCCTCCGGTGCACGGGTCTCCATCGTCAACCGGGAGACAGAGGCGATGGAAGGCAGCGCCTCACCGCGAAAGCCGAGGGTGGCAATCTGCAGCAGGTCATCGGAGCTGCGCAGCTTGGAGGTCGCATGCCGCTCGAAAGCCAGTAGAGAGTCATCGCGCCCCATACCGTGTCCGTCGTCGGCGATGCGGATCAGTTTGCGCCCGCCCGCTTCCACTTCAATGCGGATTCGCGTAGCGCGAGCATCGAGCGCGTTCTCCAGCAGCTCCTTAACGACAGAGGCTGGACGCTCTACCACCTCACCGGCAGCGATCTGATTCGCTACCTGGTCTGACAGCACACGGATACGGCCCATCCGGATATTTTATGGAAAGTTCGATGTGAGGAAAGATGGGCTTAAATACAAACGCCTGCATCCGGAGTATCGGATGCGGGCGCAGTCATGAACTCTACTTGAAGGTACCGCAGACGACGGCGAAGAAAGCACCGAAGAGAATAAGGAATACCTGCCAGTAGCGTTCGAGGAACGATTCGTTAGCGTGCGACATCGCGGTAATAATCTCCTTCTGCAATCCTACATCGACAGCCTTCTGCCTGCGAAGCCTGGCCGTATCATCCGACGGATGATACGGCCGGGCCTACTTCTTCTTGGACTTCGACTTCCCTTTGGACTTGTCCTTCGTCTTGTCCTTTTTGGACTTCTTCTTCGAAAGAGAAAGAGTCTTAAGCGAAAGAGTCGACTCCTGGTCACCGACCATATGCAGCCGCATGAAGTTCGTGCCGCCGGACTTGGTGCGGGTGCCGGCAACAATACCAAGAATCTGACGATCCTGCACATAGCCGGCATCGCGCAGGATGTCGTCGGCCATGCTGACCAGAACGTCGGTGTCATGGAAACGGGCGCAGAGTACCGGCGTCGTGCCCCACAGCAGCATCGAGCGGTTGATGACCGCCTGATCCGGCGAGAGAACATAGATCGGCGTCTCGGGACGGTACTTCGACAGCAGACGGCCGGAATAACCGCTCTCCGTAAAGATTGCGATTGCGGTCAGGTCAAGATCCTGAGCAGCCAGAGCCATGCACTCGCAGATGGTCTCGGTAACCGATAACGCTCCGCGACGCGAAGAACGGACCTTGGGCACAGGGTTGTCGCGAATCTGCATCTCCGTCTCGGCGACGATCTTGGCCATCATAGCCACCGCACTGACCGGATACTTGCCGTTTGCGGTCTCGGCCGAGAGCATCACAGCGTCGGTGCCATCGTAGATTGCATTGGCGACATCGCTGGCTTCGGCGCGGGTCGGACGAGGATTCTCGATCATCGACTCCAGCATCTGCGTTGCCGTAATGACGGGCTTACGCGCCTCATTCGCCTTGGCGATGATGTGCTTCTGGATCGCGGGAACCTTCTCCGGCGGGACCTCAACACCCAGATCGCCGCGGGCGACCATGATGCCGTCGGCAACTTCCAGGATCGAGTCCAGGTGCTCGATCGCCTGTGGCTTTTCCAGCTTGGCAATGATCCAGGCATCGCTCTTCAGCGCAGCCAGCCGGGTCTTTACGTGACGCACATCGTCTGCCGTGCGAACAAACGAGACAGCGACTGTATCGACGCCTTCGCCAATCGCAAATTCGAGGTCTTCCTCGTCCTTCTCAGTCAGCGAGGGAACCTTCACAGGGATGCCGGGGAGGTTAATGCCCTTGTTCTCGCCGAGCATACCGCCGTTGAGAATGTCGCAAACCACGTCCTCGCCATTGACCTCGCGGACGACCAGCTCGATCAGGCCATCGCTCAGCAGGATGCGGGCGCCGGGCTCGAGGTTCTCTGCCAGCGTAGTGAAGGTAGTTCCAACGGCCGCTGCCGTACCTTCCTTGATCTTGGGAGAGATGGTGAGCAGCTTTCCCTGCTCCAGCAGGACGGGCTTGCCGCCCTTCAGCTTGCCGGTACGGATCTTCGGCCCCTGCAGGTCAGCCAGAATACAGATGGCCTTCTTCTCCTGCTGGGAGACGCGGCGGACCATCCGGATCAGTTCGGTTTTCTGGGCATGGGTGCCATGTGAAAAATTCAGCCGGGCAACATCAAGCCCGGCGCGGACGAGTTGTCCGAAGATGAGCTCATCACTCGACGTGGGTCCCAGCGTTGCGACAATCTTAGCGCGGCGCTGGCCGCTCTCTCCCAGGCTCAAACCATTCAACATGTGCGATTCAGTCCCCTATGGTGCGGCAATACAGCAGTAGTCCGCAGTCATTCTACCTGCTTTGACCTTGTGACTGGTTTGACCACCATAATTATCGGTGGTGAAGTGGACTGCTGGCCATTCGATGCGCCAGAGCATGATGTGCTTGACGCACGGCATTGAGCTCTGATCCAAGCAGGACGCTGATGCTCGCCAGATACAGCCAGACCAGCAGCGCAATGCCTGCGCCCAGCGAACCGTAGACCCGCGAGTAGTTGGCAAAGTGCGTGACATACCATCCGAACCCAAGCGTGGAAGCAAACCAGAGAAGCGTTGCGAACAGAGCTCCCGGCAGAGTCCGTCGCCATGAAACCGAGCTCGGCGTGCCGAAGTGGTAGATGAACGACAGAATGCTTACCGTGCCCGCGAGAGCGATCACCCAGCGCGCGGCAGTTGCCGTGAAGTAGATGATGTCCCGTGAATGGTAAGGGGCAAGAACATAAAGCCAGAGAGCGATGTAGTGACCGAAGACGACCAGCACGCTGGCAAGGCCGAGGGGCAGCACCGAGATCGGCACCAGGAGAAACGACGTGATGCGCCGTCTCCAGAAGCCCCATGTTCCCTGAGGGACGCCATAGGCACGCCGAAAGCCCTCCATCAGCGTCAGCAGGACGCCGGAAGCGCCGGTCAGGCTCACGATGGAAGCACCCACCGGCAACCCTGCGCTCGTCTCGCTGGTATGCCGAAAGTAGGACGCCAGCAATCCCAGTACCTGCGGAGGCAGTACCCGGTCAAAGATCAGAGAAAACTGCTGCCGGAAGAGAGAACTATCCGGTAGCCGCGCAATCACAGCGGCAGTGACGATGAGTGCGGGGAACACCGCAAAGATGGCGGAATAGGCACAGCCCTTGGCTGTGCCAAAGATGTCGTGGTGAAACCCGTTGCGCGCAGCCAGCCGCAGATGAGCCCAGAATCGGCGCATGAATGACAACAGACTACCTTGATTCCGTGATATCGACGATGCTGACAATCGTCCGGCGTGCTTTCAGAGTTAGCAGATTAAAAATATGCGCCGGCGCTTCGAAAGAAGCGCCGGCGTGATCTGTCTGCCTGCTAAATCTCCCAGCGCAGAAGCGTAGAAGCGACAGTAAACCCGGCTCCGACGGAGGCCAGAAGTACCAGATCGCCCTTCTTCAGCCGTTTTTCTTCCACAGCAGTTCCCATGGCAAGAGGAATGGTTCCAGCAGTCGTGTTGCCGTAACGGTCGATGTTGATGATGACCCGATCTTCGGGCATGCCAAGACGTTCCGCTGTGGACAGGATGATGCGTTTGTTTGCCTGGTGCGGAATAAAGCAGCCTAGCTCTTCGCCCGTCACGTGATTGCGTGTGAGCACAGCCTCGGCCGCCTCTGCCATCTTGCGTACCGCAAACTTATAAACCGCCTGGCCATCCTGATGCACATAGTGCATCTTCTGATCGATGGTCTCGTGGCTGGAAGGGTGAAGGCTGCCGCCGCCAGGCATATTCAGCGAGACGCCGCCGGCGCCATCGACCTCATGCAAGAAATCAATCAGGCCGACTTCATCGCTCTCACATGGCTCAATCAGTACCGCGCCCGCGCCATCACCGAACAGGATGCAGGTCGTACGGTCGGTGTAGTCGAGGATGGACGACATTGTATCGGCGCCGATGACCAGCACCTTCTTGTGAGCGCCGCTCTCTACCAGCTTGGCGCCGACCTGCAAGGCATACGGAAAACCGGAACAAGCAGCAGAGAGATCAAAGCCCCATGCGCCGCGAGCACCCAGCTTGTTTTGCACCAGACAGGCGGTAGCGGGAAACATCATGTCCGGAGTCACGGTCGCGACGATGATTGCGTCGACCTCGTCAGGAGAAACTCCACGCGCCTCCAGGCATCTCTTCGCTGCCTCTGCCGCCAGATCGCTGGTTGCTATGCCCTTGTCAACCACGTGACGCTCACGAATGCCCGTGCGCTCCACGATCCACTGGTCATTGGTTTCGACCATCTTCTCCAGATCGGCATTGGTCAACAGCCGAGGGGGGACATAGGTTCCAAGAGAACTGATCTTCGCCCGCACGCTGACGTGTGGCTTCAACTCAAGAGACAAACGGTCACCTCACACTTCCAATTGGAAGGATATCGGACCAGCGATGGATTGTAGAGTGGGGGAGACAACTGAAGAGTGCTTTGAAGAGTACCGGGGAGCCTACTGCGCACGTACTGGCCCGTTACCGTTGCTTCCTTCCGGACCTGGCGGGGTTCGCGGGATTACGTCGCGTAGGTCCCGGCACTTGTTTAGTTTAGCAGTGTTTCGAGAAGCCTGCTGATGGCCTGCCTGAGCGATCAGGAAAGTGGTGGAAATCAGGGTAGAATATTAATGTGCCTACCCCTGTAAAATCTGGCGATTTCGCGTCTGAAGCTGTGCTCGACCGCGACGCCGCAACGCAAAAAACACGTATCGGATTTGTATCTCTCGGCTGCCCGAAGAACCTTGTCGACTCTGAAGTCATGATGGGCCTGCTGCACCACGCAGGCGCCGAGCTGACACCGCATGCAGAACAAGCCGACATTATCGTCGTGAACACCTGCAGCTTCATCGACTCTGCCAAGCAGGAGTCAGTCAACGCCATCCTGGAGATGGCGCAGCACAAGACCGCGGGCCGTGCGCAGAAGCTCATCGTCGCCGGCTGCCTGGTCGAGCGCTATCGTGACGAGATCCGCAAGAACATCCCCGAAGTCGATGCCGTCATCGGTACCGGTGAGTTGGAAGCTGTACTCGCGGCCGCAGGCATGGCTCCGGTCAAACAAGAGCCTTCTCCCTTCAACATCATCAACGCAACGCCGTCGCTTGAATCTGAGCTGATCGACCGCGCTCCCTCGGCCGTAAAGAAACACTCGCGTCCTGAAGGCGATCTGCGTGAAGAGCAGGGCCGCTTCAGCCGCGATGCATGGGACGGCGCATCGCCTTCTCTGCCCGAGTATCTCTACTCTGACGAGACACCGCGCATCCTCACTACGCCAAAGGCTTCGGCGTATATCAAGATCGCAGAAGGCTGCGATCATCCCTGCACCTTCTGCATCATTCCGCAGCTTCGCGGCAAGTTCCGCTCACGCCGCATGTCGTCGATCATTACCGAAGCCGAGTCGCTGGTGAAGCAGGGTGTACGCGAGATTACACTGATCGGCCAGGACACCACCTGCTACGGCGAAGACCTCGGCCTGAAGGACGGCCTGGCACAACTGCTCGATGCCCTGGCACAGATCAATGTCCCCGGCGTCGGCGGCATCAAGTGGCTGCGATTCCTCTACGCCTATCCCAACAAGGTCACGCCGCTGCTTCTCGAAACCATCGCGAAGCACGACAACATCTCCAAGTACCTGGATGTTCCGCTGCAGCACGCCTCGCCCACGGCCCTGAAGCGCATGAAGCGCGGCGGCTCCGGCGACATCTTCCTGAAGATGATCGAGCGCGCCCGCGCGACAGTGCCCGGCATCGCGCTGCGGACCAGCTTCATCGTCGGCTTCCCCGGGGAGACCGATGCCGAGTTCGAAGAGCTGACGGACTTTATCCAGAAGGCGCAGATCGACTGGCTCGGCGTCTTCTCTTACTCGGATGAAGAGGGCGCCAAGGCTTTCGATCTGGACGAGAAGGTGCCTTCACGCACGATCGAGTCGCGCCGCCGCAAGCTGATGCGCCTGCAGCAGAAGCTCAGCATCAAGGCGAAGAAGACCTGGGTGGGACGCGAAGTCGAGATTCTGGTGGAGGGCCCGAACGAAGAGACACCGCTGCTGTGGGACGCACGCACCATGCTGCACGCTCCTGAGATTGACGGCAAGGTGCTCATCAACGACTTCGGACCGCACGAGACTCTGGTTCCCGGCACCTTCTATCGCGCCGAGATCACTGAATCGCATGACTACGATGTAGTCGCGCGGATCATCGAGTAATCATCCTCCAGGCACAATGAAAAAGGCCCCACGATGGGGCCTTTTTCGTATTTCCTGCGCTTCGTGGTTTAGAAACCGCCGTTCGCCTTCGCATCGTTGATCGCCTTGTTGTAGCCGGAGGTGAAGGCAGAGCGATAGGCATCACGCTGATCTTTCTTCACGCGGGCAGGCGGGTTCTTGTACAGATGCGAGCTGGTGGGGTCGATCTTACGCTTGGCCAGCGTATCCAGTTTGGCCGCCTCCAAGCCGTCCTTGTAGGCCTGCTCCTGTTCCGGAGAGCCTGCGAACGAGCCGTTGTACTGCGCGGTGGTGGGTGACTGGGTCTGCTGGGCCAGCGTCATAACCGAGGAGCTGGCAAGGATGGCCGCTGCTGCGAGCGGCATAACAAAACGGGTTGTTTTCTTCATGCGGTGTTACCTTTCTAGTTCCAACAACGACGTACTACGTACTGCCTTACTTCCGGCGTAAAATTTTAGAGCATTTTCCTGCTGTTGGGTATCCCGGAAGCTCGTACAGCGGCGTTTTCATTGCGGAAAACGCCCATCAATGCGGGAAGCCCTACTCTACACCTCCAGGAAAAATGCTCTACGCCCGGGATACAGACGCTGCGAAACCCGCCGACGTCGCTATTTTTCTGCTTTTTTGCCGGTTTTTCATGGCATCCTCCCAAGGTGTACCTTGGAGAAGGAAACCGATGGCACCGAACAAAGCACTCCGCTGTCCAACCTGCCGCACCCTGGTGCTGGAAAAGGACCAAGACTTCCCTTTTTGCAGCGACCGCTGTCGCCGTATCGACCTCGGCAAATGGGCTTCGGGAGAGTACCGTATCTCTTCCCCTATCCTGGATCCTGAAGTACTGGAAGGACTTGCGGAGCATGCCCGGCGTCCGCAGCAGGATAACGATGACGACTAGCGTCGCAGCAAACACTCGCAAAACTCCTTGGGCGTGGATTCTTGGCACATTCTTTGGCTCGGGGCTGCTCAAACCTGGCCCCGGGACATATGGATCGATAGCGGCAGTGCTGATCTGGCGTCTATCGGCCTACTTTCTTGACCTTACCCGGCCGCAGTTGACGATCCTGACCCTCGTGTTCGCGATCCTGGCTACGCTGGCCGGCATTCCCGCGGCAAGCCGCGTTGCGCGCGAAAGTGGCCAAAAAGACCCTCAAATCGTCGTGATCGATGAAGTGGCCGGCCAGTGGATCGCGCTGCTCTTTGCTGCCCCCATCTGGAAACACTATGTGATGGCCCTGGTTCTTTTCCGGCTCTTCGATATCCTCAAGCCGCCCCCGGTGCGCCAGTTGGAGCACCTGCCGAGCGGGACAGGCATTATGGCCGACGACCTGATGGCAGGCGGCTATGCGCTCATCTGTTTTGTGTTGATCGCGCACTTCGCCTTCCCCAATTTCTAAGCCCTATCGCCAAACTGGCCCTGAAACTGGATGCCCACCCATTGCGCCGCAATGGATGGGGCACCCAGATTATGGGAATCTCGAATTTATTTATCGATACGCCCACGGCGGTGACAACCTGTTTCATGCGCTACCCGGGCGCGAACGTTCCCACCTGCGTTAGGCTTAATCCATGGCACCAGCCTTTCGTTTTGGGTCAAATGTCGAAGCGCCTCACCTCGACTCGGTAACACCACTGGCAGCCCTGCCGAACGGCGAGTTCCAGGTACAGGGCAAGGCTCTCGGCGTGTATGAAGGGCATCTGCCGACCGTCACCATCGGCGATGTGCCTGCGCGGCTTGCTCTCTCGCGGACTTCACGCCTGTCGGTGCGAGTCCCGGAAGGCTCTATTACCGGAGACCTGGTCGTCCGCTCTCACGCCTCAGCCAGCAATCCCCTTCCCGTGAGAGTCGCGGTTCCCATGGCGGACAACCTGCATCCTGTCGCCAATCCGGCGGTCGACGCACAAGGCAATGTCTATGCCACACTCTCCGGACCGCGCAATCAGAAGACGCCAGTTTCGATCTTCCGCATCGATCGCGACTTCCAGGTGCGCCCCTTTGTGCGTGACCTGATGAACCCCACCGGCCTGGCCTTCGATGCAGAAGGCTACCTCTATGCCAGCTCTCGTGCGGAGGGCATCGTCTACCGCGTCTCTCCCACCGGGGCGATGACTGTTTACGCCGAAGGCATGGGTGTTGCCACCGGAATCGCCTTCGATAACGACGGCAATCTGTTTGTGGGTGACCGCAGTGGAACCATCTTCAAGATCGACCGCGAGCGCCAGATCTTTGTCTACGCCACGCTCGAACCCAGCGTCGCAGCCTATCACCTTACCTTTGACACAACCGGCACTCTCTTCGTGACGGCGCCGACGACCTCCAGCCGCGACCATGTGTACACCATCAACCGCAATGGAGAGGTAGATACCTTCTACAACGGGCTGGGACGTCCGCAAGGCTCTGCCTTTGATATCGACGGTAACTTCTATCTCGCGGCATCGCTGAACGGACAGCGCGGCATTGTGCGCATCACGCCCAGGCGCGAGGCATCGCTGATTGTCTCCGGTAACTCGATTGTCGGGTTCTGTTTCCTGGAAGACGGCTGCGCCGCCATCGCTACCAATAACGCGCTCTATCACGTCGAACTCGGTATCGAAGGGCAGCTTCTGCCATCTATAAATTCATGAACGCAGAGATTATCGCGATCGGCTCTGAAATGCTGACGCCGCATCGCCAGGACACGAACTCGCTCTTTCTCACCGACCGCCTTAACTCGCTTGGGGTTACGGTCGATTTCAAAACCATTGTGGGCGACAACTTCACCCATCTCACGGGTGCTATCGCGACTGCCCTGTCACGGGTCGACATCGTACTGCTCTCGGGAGGTCTGGGACCAACAGAGGACGATCTGACGCGCGAGGCAGTTGCTTCTGTCCTCAAACTCAACCTCAAGCGTAGTAACGATCTGCTCGCCGGCCTTCATACACGCTTTGCCAAGCGCGGCATCACCATGTCCGACAACAACGCCAAGCAGGCCGACGTCATTGACGGTGCTGTGGTGTTGCCCAATGCCAATGGGTCGGCCCCAGGACAGTTCATGGACACGGTAGTCGGCAAGCATCGCAAGCTCGTCATCCTTCTTCCTGGACCACCAAAGGAGATGAAGGCAATGTACGACGCTGAAGTGCGCCCGCGATTGCACTCCATTTTGCCGCCACGGTTCATCACCAAAAGAATGCTGCGGATCGCGCTGGTACCGGAATCGACCGTCGATGCACGGGTCGCACCCATCTACACGGGCTACAGCGATGTGGAGACTACGATCCTGGCGCACAACGGCGAGATTCAATTGCATTTTCAGTATGCCGGCGTATCCCTGAACCAGGCGCAGGCCCGCGTCGATGAAGTCGCCAGCCGCTGCGAACAGGAGATGGGGGACGATGTCTTCTCTTCGCACGGAGAATCCCTGGAAGAGGTCGTGCAGCTGCTGCTGGGCCTGAAAGACATACGCGTCGCCACCGCTGAGAGTTGCACCGGCGGCTGGCTGGCACAGCGTTTGACCTCACTGCCCAATGCGTCGCGCACCTTCCTGGGAGGAGCGGTTGTCTACTCCAATGATCTGAAGAGCAGCTTTACCGATGTCCCCGCGTCTGTCATAGACGCCTTCGGCGCGGTCAGCGGTGCAGTTGCCCGCGCAATGGCGGAAGGCATCCGCACCAGGACCGGCGCGGAGATCGGTATCGGCATTACCGGCATCGCCGGGCCTGGCGGAGGCACAGAAGAGAAGCCAGTGGGTCTGGTGTTCGTGGCGCTCGCCGATGGACAGGATACCGATGTGAAGAAGCTGAGCCTCAGTGGGGATCGCGAGCGTATTCGCTGGTGGGCGACACAGAATGCGCTGGACATGCTGCGCAGAAAGCTGATGTGACGTGGCTCTAAGGCGGGAATTATAAGGACCTTGCTACACTCACCTCTGACGCAATGAACCCCTGGCTTCTCACTCTCGTCCTTGCCTACCTGTTGGGATCAATTCCCTTCGGCTACATCCTCGTTCGTCTCTTTCTCAAGCAGGATATCCGCAAGACCGGCAGCGGCAATACCGGCGCGACCAACGTAGCGCGCTCCGGCAAGAAGGGCCTGGCGATTGCCACTTTGCTGCTGGATCTGCTGAAGGGTGTCGCTGCGGTGATCATCGCCCGTCATATCGCCGCAGCCCACGGGATGAACACAGAGGACATGGCGGCAGCCGCCGCGGCAATGGCGATTCTTGGCCATATCTTTCCCGTGTGGCTCCGTTTTCGTGGCGGTAAGGGAGTGGCCACCGGTCTCGGTGTCTTTCTCGCGATCTCACCGCTGACGACGCTGTGCTGCCTGGCTGTCTTCATCGTGATCTTTATGCTGTGGAAGTATGTCTCTCTGGCCAGCATTGTGGCAGCCGCAGTCTTTCCGGTCTTTGCCTTCCTGTTCTCGCATGGCAATGTAAGCCCGATCGTCGCTGCAAGCTTCGTTGTGATTCCCGCAGTCATCATCTTCAAGCACCACTCGAATATTCAGCGGCTGCTCAAGGGAACGGAAAACCGCTTCGGCAAAAAGAAGGTTGCGTAGGATGAGCCGGATCGCTGTACTGGGAGCAGGAGCATGGGGTACCGCACTCATGTTGTCGCTGGCACGCCGTGGCGGCCATGAGCTGACACTATGGGCACACTCCGAACACGATGCCGCGGATATGCGCGCCCTGCAGGAGAACCGTAGATTTCTACCCGGCTTTGCGTTGCCGGAGGACCTGAAGATAACGACTTCGCTGGCAGAGGCGATCCCCTCTTCCGAGATTGTGTTGTGCGTCGTTCCGTCCGAACACCTGCGCACCACATTTGTCGATGCCGCCTCGCTCCTTACGCCAGACCATGCCGTCATCTCGGCGACCAAGGGCATTGAACAAGGCACATACCTGCGGATGAGCCAGGTGATTGAAGAGTTGACGCAAGCCAAAGCAGCGGTGCTCTCGGGTCCCTCCTTCGCGCAGGAGGTTGCCCAGGGGATGCCCACCGTGGTCACCATCGCATCGAAGGACCGCACCCTGGCACAACAGCTACAGTCGGACTTCTCTTCTTCGACCTTCCGCACCTATGCCAATGACGATGTCGTCGGTGTTGAGCTCGGCGGAGCGTTGAAGAATGTCATCGCCCTGGCTGCCGGAGTCGTTGCCGGTCTTGAACTCGGACACAACGTGGCCGCAGCCCTGATGACACGTGGCATCGCCGAGATTACCCGCCTCGCCGTCGCCTGCGGCGGACGTCCTGAGACGCTGGCCGGCCTTTCGGGCCTAGGTGACCTCGTGCTGACCTGCACCGGCTCTCTTTCGCGCAACCGCACCGTCGGCATCGAACTTGGCAAGGGCCGCAAGCTGCCGGAGATCATTGCTTCGCTGAATGGCAAAGTCGCCGAGGGCGTACTCTCCACCTCCGCGGCGCTGGGACTGGCGCGCAAGCACGATGTGGAGATGCCGATCACCCAGCAGGTGGAGGCAATTCTTCATGAGGGTAAGGCTCCCATGGAGGCGATCCGCGAGCTCATGACCCGCTCTCTGCGGGCGGAGTAAGCCACCGGCTCCCTGTGGGAGCGATACACTAATTGGGATGGCTATTCAGACACTCTTCGGTTCGCTGAAGGACGACGAGCCCCGTAAACCGGAACAGGAAGAGGAAGCGTCGCGCGGCTTTTTCGGCCGCATGAAGCAGGCGGTCACCCGCACGCGCGAGAACCTGAGCACCCAGCTTGACCAAGCCCTCTCGTTTACCCGGACAGTTGATGAGAGCGATCTCGATGACCTGGAAGCGATTCTGCTGACGGCAGACATCGGCCTTTCCACCACAACCGAGATCATTGACCGTCTGCGCGAACGCGCCAAGCGCGAAGGCATCGAATCCGGCGCGGTGTTGAAAGACCTGCTCAAGCAGGAGATCAAATCCATTCTCGATGATGTCCAGCGCGTCATACGCCCGCCTTCGACTCCGCCAGAGGTCATCCTGCTGGTCGGCGTGAACGGCACCGGCAAGACGACCACCTCGGGCAAACTCGCAGCTTTCTTCCAGTCGCAGAACCGCTCCACGCTGCTGTGCGCCGCCGACACCTTCCGCGCCGCCGCCATTGAACAGCTCGAGGTCTGGTCACAGCGCTCGGGCGTGCCGATCGTCAAAACACGCCAGGGCGGTGATCCTTCGGCAGCTCTATTTGACGCTCTGGATGCTGCAAAGAAGCGGGAGACAAAGGTCGTACTGGTCGATACCGCTGGACGTCTGCACACCAAGGCGGGCTTGATGGCTGAGCTCGACAAGATGCGCCGCATCGCGCAGAAATTTGTTGCGGGGGCTCCCCACCAGGTGTTTCTGGTCATTGATGCCACCACCGGCCAGAACGGCCTGCAGCAGGCTCGCCTGTTCACGGAGAGTGCCGGCGTGACTGGAATTGTGCTTACCAAGCTGGACGGCACGGCCAAAGGCGGAATCGTCGTTGCCATCGCACACGAGTTGAAGTTGCCTGTCGTCTTCTGCGGTATCGGCGAGAAGATGGAAGATCTGCTGCAGTTCGACTCGGCAGCGTTTGTCGAAGGGCTTTTCAACTAGATCGACAAACTGACCCCGGAACTGGGTGCCCCATCCATCGCATCTCCGAGCAGCTACGATAGAGAGCAAGCCGATGGAACTGACAGACGACATTCGGTACATGCAGCAGGCCCTGGCGCTGGCGTGCGAAGGCATAGGCCTGGCTTCTCCGAATCCCACTGTCGGATGCGTGCTGGTGAAAGACGGCCATGGCATCGGACGTGGCTTCCATATCTACGAGCATCGCGATCATGCCGAAATCGTCGCCTTGAAAGAGGCCGGAGGCGATGCTGAAGGTGCAACCGCCTATGTCACGCTGGAACCCTGCAGCCATCATGGCCGTACTGGCCCGTGCGCGGACGCACTCATCCATGCCCGCGTTGCCCGTGTCGTAGCAGCGACAGTCGACCCCAACCCACAGGTCGCCGGTCAGGGCCTGGCCCGGCTGGCACAAGCCGGCATCCAGGTCACAGCAGGCGTGCTACAGGAAGAAGCCCGCGCTCTGAACAATGCCTTCGCAAAGTGGATCGTGACCGGGTCACCCTACGTTGTCCTCAAGGCTGCTCTCTCCGTCGACGGATATCTGGCTCCTCCGCTCCAGACCCGTCATACACGGGAGCCCCACTGGCTGACGGGCGCCGCCGCGCGAGCTCATGTACAGCAGATGCGGCACGCCTCCGACGCCATCGTGACCGGAATCGGCACCGTCCTGGCGGATGATCCGCTGCTCACCGATCGCACCAATCTGCCCCGCCGGCGCAAACTGCTGCGGGTGATTCTGGATACCCACCTGCGGCTTCCCCTTTCCAGTAAGCTGGTCGCCTCGGCTGATGATGATCTGCTGGTCCTGTGTCACGAATCGTCTCCGGCAGCACACGAAGATGCCTTACTCGAACTCGGTGTGCAGGTGGAGCGCATACAGGCGCCAGAGCAGCACATCAACCTGGTAAACGCCTTGCGCACTCTCGCCGAGCGGCAGATCACCTCAGTACTCGTCGAGGGCGGAAGCCGGCTGAATGCAGCATTCCTCGTCGGCGATCTCATCGATGAGGTGGATCTTTTTTACTCGGAAGCCGAACTTGGCCACGGAGCCATTTCCTTTGCCGAAAGCGGACCATCCCCTTATCTGCTCGAGCAGCGGCTGACCCGTCTCTCCAAAACAGAGTTCGGCTCCGACACCCTGGTCACCGGATATCTCCACGATCCATGGGGCAGTTAGAGCATTTCTCCTGTTGCTGGGTATCCCGAGAGTAGCTAGCAGTGGCGTTTTCATTGAGGAAAACGCCCATAGATGCACAAGCCCTGCACTACACCTACAGGAGAAATGCTCTAGCCCTCAGTTTGATGGCCCGTCCGACGGGAAGTCCTCGAAGGTCTCCTCGGTAAAGGCATCCGTTCCAGATTGAAGGAGTATGTTCCATATCCTGCTGTATTGCTCCTTCATCTTGCCCCGCATCACCGGATCGGCGAGAGCGCTCTCCTTGGCCTGATGAACCTCCTGGGAGGTCGCTCCTTTGGCGATTGCCAGCTTTTCACAAGCACCGGACTCGATCGCCAGCTTCTCGATTTCGCCGGCGAGGCGTTGCAGCAGTTCCTGAAACAGTAGGAATTTGGCGTTGGTGTCGTTTCCCATAGTGACGCAGCCCTCCTCAACTGGCGGCGTACCCAAAATACAGGCTCTATACCAGGTTCGTAGATGGAATAAGGAGACTTCTGCAAAACCTGCTCCCACTGCGGGACTGACAGGACTTTGATGGCACGCCCTAAAATAGAAACCATGTTCACAGGCCTGATTGAGACATTGGGGACCATCCAGACCATTACCCCTACCGATGGCGCTACCCGCATCACACTGCAAGCTCCGGTCTCACTGACCTCGCGCCTGAAGGAAGGTGACAGCGTCGCCGTATCTGGCGTGTGTCTGACGGCCCTCGATATCGCAGAAGGCGTATTCTCTGCCGATCTGGCTGCAGAGACCATCGCGCGCACCTCGCTGTCGCGTCTTGCACCGGGCCACATCGTGAACCTTGAGCTACCTACACCGGCTGGAACCCCGCTGGGAGGGCACATTGTCCAAGGCCACGTCGATGCCACCGGCACACTGCTGGAGCTTACGCCGCTCCATCCTGCCACCCCCGAGCACTCGGACTGGCGGCTGCGGATCCGCGTACCGGTCACCCTGACGCGCTTCATCGTAGAGAAGGGTTCCATCACCATCGAGGGCATCTCTCTTACCGTCGCTGCCATTGAGGTGGATGTCGTCACCGCCGCCATCATTCCCCACACCTACGGCGCCACGAATCTGCATGCGCTCAAGGCAGGCGCCGAGGTCAACCTCGAAACCGATGTCCTGGCACGCTATGCCGAACAGACGCGGTTACAGTCCCTGGCCGCAACGGGAACTCTGACGGAAGCCGGCTTGATTGCCCGGGGCTATTAACACCTTCCCCTACTTAGTTGGCTGCTGTACCATTCGCGTATCCCATTTTTGTCGCACTTTGACTCCCATCTGCCATGCGTACTTGCATTGTTTGTACCGCTGAGTTACCGGAGACTCCTGGACCTTGCCCTGTCTGCAAGTCCGAGCCGGTCTATCGAACAGCAATTGCCGTTGCAGAATCGGGCCCCGGCATCAACGGAGCGACACCGTCAGGAGCAACGCCTTACGGCGCAACGCCCACACCTTCTTCAGGTACATCGAGCTCTTCGGCGGAAGAGGCGACGCTGCTCTCTGTTCCCAGCCAGTACCTGACACCCGCAGACGAGATGGACACAGGCATCTGGGCGGAAGAGACCCTGGTGACAGGTGACGCGACACCTACGCCTCCGCTGCCGACGCCTACGCCCTTCAGCAGCCTTCCTGGCGTAGTTGCACCGCCTTCTCCTACTCCCGTGCCTTCTTCCATGGGTGGTGAGACGCCCACACCAAGTGATCTACCGGTCAGCCACAGTCATAACAGTGGCACGCCGATGTCTGCCAGGCCCTCCGGAGCAACCGGCGGCTCAACGCCCTCAGGCAGTCAGACATCGCTCGATGAGCAGGAGCTGGTTCCTGGCACTTTGCTCGTCGGACGCTACCGTGTCGTATCACCTCTTGGGCGGGGCGGCATGGGCCGCGTTTATCGCGCTGAAGACCTGAAGCTCGGCCAGACCGTTGCGTTGAAGTTTCTGCCTCCGGCGATGTCGAACGATCCAGCCTGGCTGGCCCGCTTCTTTGCCGAGGTTCGCACCGCGCGAGAGGTAACCCACTCCAACGTTTGCCGCGTACACGATATCGTCGAGATTCCGAATCCCCACGGACACTCCGTTCATTTCCTGACGATGGAATACGTGGACGGCGAGAATCTTTCCGCTCTCCTCAAGCGCTTCGGCCGCCTGCCCACGCAAAAGGCCATCGAGATGGCCGCGCAGATCACGGCTGGCCTGGCGGCAGCGCACTCAAAGGGGGTACTGCATCGCGACCTGAAGCCGGCCAACATCATGGTCGATGGACGGGGCCATGCCAAGATCACCGACTTCGGCCTCGCCGTTGTCGCCGGAGAGGGCCGCTTGAACGAGGTCGCGGGAACTCCCGGCTACATGGCTCCGGAGCTCTTTACCGGAGGCCAGGCCTCGGGACGGTCGGACCTGTTCGCCCTCGGCATCGTTCTCTACGAGCTCTTCGCCGGACGGCAGCCGTGGAATACCAAGAACTACAAGGAACGCCAGCAGGCCGCACCCTCGCCGCTGCGCCGTTATGCTCCCAAGGTCCCCACCGATATCGAACGGGTGACCATGCAGTGCCTCTCCACTACAGTCACTGATCGGCCCATCTCCGCCGCGTACATGATGCAGGAGTTCCCTGCGGTGGATCTGGTGGCCTCGGCCATGGCACAGGGTGAGACGATCTCGATCGACGCGCTCACCTCAGCCGCGAATGCATCAGAGCTGCCGCTGTTGCGCGCCTGGACCCTGCTTGGAATCACCATTCTCGGCTTTGTGAGCTGCTTCCTGTTCGCACCGAAAGCCACGACGCTCGGCGTCGCGCCGCCGGCGCTGTCATACGACGAGATGCTCCATCGCTCTCAGGAGCTGTTGCGTCAACTGCATATTCCTGACCGCGCCAGAAATACCGCAGCATGGCTGCAGACCAATGGAAGCATCGCCGAGTACTATCAGACGGATCCAAAGAAGATGGCCTCGGCCAGTGAAGGCCCGCTCATTCTCACCTACAGAACCTATCGCGATTCCCTGCTTCCAATCCAGTTGAGCCCAAGGAACCTGCCGACGCAGACCGATCCGGCGGCGAACCGCCCCGGAATGGTTTCCATCGACGTGGACTCCAACGGCCGCTTGATCCGGCTGGTCAATATGCCTGCCCAGGAAGAGCTGAACGCGCAACACGACGCTAAGCCCACGGACTGGAATGCGGCCTTCGCCGCCGCCGGACTCGACCCGAAGCTGATGCATGAGCAGCGGGAATGGGTCGGTACCTATCCTGGCCATCCAGAGACAGAGGTCAGCTTCACTGCCAGCTCCTGGTACGGCAAGTTCACCTATCTCCGCGTGATGCCACCCTGGAACAAGCCACTCTCGGTCGCG
>JAEKKE010000233.1 GCA_019510535.1 Acidobacteriota bacterium | reverse complement strand
CCGTTTCCACAATTCGCAAAGATGGCAAGGTCGTCGATCAGATCACGACCTCCTTCGGCATCCGCTCCCTCACGTGGTCAGCAGAGAAGGGCCTGCTGCTCAACGGCAAATCCATCAAGCTCACCGGCGGCAGTGTGCATCATGACAACGGTACGCTGGGTGCGGCAGCCTTCGATGGCGCGGAGGAGCGCAGGGTTCAACTGATGAAGGCCGCTGGGATGAATGCGGTGCGCACCGCCCATAACCCTCCGTCGCCTGCGTTTCTCGATGCGTGCGATCGCCTCGGCCTCCTGGTGCTGGATGAGCCCTTCGATGTGTGGCAGGCGCATAAGGTGAAGTTCGACTACGGCAGCAACTTCGATGAGTGGTGGAAGCAAGACATCTCGTCCATGGTGCTTCGCGACCGCAATCATCCCTCGATCGTGATCTGGGGCATCGGCAACGAGATTCCCGAGCTCGAAGTGGATCGAGGCGCTCCGCTCGCCAAACAGCTTGCGGACCAGGTCCGTGCGCTCGACAATACGCGCCCGCTCACGCTCGCATTTCCTGGAACAACCACCATGCCCACCGCACAGGCGGTCTTCTCGCAGCTCGACATCACCGGCTACAACTACAACCTGATCCCTACCTACGCCAAAGACCACGAACAGTTGCCCTCGCGTCTCATGCTGACCACCGAATCGTGGCCGGCGAAGGCCTTCCCGCTATGGGCAATCACACACGACAATCCTTACGTCCTAGGCGACCTCACCTGGACCGCCATGGACTACCTTGGCGAATCAGGCATCGGTGCTTGGCAATATGGCACTCCCGAACAGGCGAAGATGGCCGAGCAGGCGGGCGGCATGATGGCGAACACCGCCATGGTCGACCAACTCTTCGCAGGGATGGCGAAGGGCGTGGACGTGATGGCCGAGATGGCCAAAGGTTCGTCCGACCCAATGGCAAAAGCAGCCATGCAGTTCTTCTTCCACCCGTACCCATGGCACGCCGCGGTCTGCGGCGATCTCGACATGACCGGCTTCCGTAAGCCGCAGTCTTACTATCGCGACATTCTTTGGAACGGCGGCGATCGCGTCTACGCGACCGTCCGCCTGCCTGAGCCGGAAGGCAAAAAGATCATCGCCATCATGTGGGCGACCTATCCTACGCTTCCCACCTGGAGCTGGCCGGGCCAGGAGGGCAAAGAGATGCAGGTCGAGGTCTACTCCGGCGCAGAGAAGGTGCGGCTGTTCCTCAACGACAAACTGATCGGAGAAAAACCGACAGGCCGCGAACAGGAGTTCAAGGCAGTCTTCTCCGTACCCTATGCCCCGGGCACGCTGAAGGCCGTGGGCGTGCGGGGTGACCGCGAAGTTGCCCAAAGCATCCTCACCACCGCAGGCAATGCAACCAAACTACGGCTCACGGCAGACCGGACGGTACTGCAGGCCGACGGGGAAGATCTCTCGTTTGTGACGGTAGAAACGGTTGACGATCAGGGCCGTTTCCAGCCTCATGCAGAACAGGAAGTCCAGTTTTCCATCAGCGGCCCCGGCACGATTGCGGCCGTCGGAAACGGAGACGGGCAGGACGCGGACGGATATCACGCTGAGCGAAGGAAGCTATCCCAGGGCCGCGCTCTGGTAGTGATCCGCACCTCCAGGAAAACAGGAACCATCAAGCTGACCGCTGCGAGCGCTGGATTGACTGATAGCACGGCAATGATTGATGCAAAGGCCATCCCAGCGCAGGCGGAACTGGAATAACGCATTTTCCCTGTAGGTGGAGTGTATGGTCTCGGCATCTATGGGCGTTTTCCCCAATGAAAACGCCCGCCGCACACCCCTTCCGGGTTACCCAGCAGTAGCCGCCTACCCCGCCCGTTTCACCTTCGACAGATTCACCAGCGCCACCGCCGCCAGAATCACAAACATCCCGGTCCACTCATACACGCCCATCCCCTCGTGCAGCAGCCAGACCCCAAGGATCGACGCCACAATCGGATTCACATACGCATACGTCGCCACCTTCGCCACCGAGACGTGATGCAGCAACCACACATACGCCGTAAATCCGATCAACGCACCGAAGACCGTCAGATACGCCAGCCCCAACACCGCGGGCCGCGTCCACCGAGCCTCGGCCCATGAGCCCATCGCCGTAGCGATCACCAGGTTCAATCCACCACCAAGCAACAGTTGCCAGCCGGCCAGCACCATGGGATCGCGCTGCATCTTGAACCGCTTCGACATCACCGAGCCAATCGCCCAGCTCAACGCCGCGCCCAGCAATAGAACACTGCCAAAGACCTTGCCCGTCCCGCTGAACGAGATGTGACGAACCGTCGGCCACAGCAGCGTCATCAAGCCGCCGAAGCCAAGGAAGAGTCCTGCCCAGCCACGCCTGGTAAGTCCGTCACCGCCGGGGACCAGAGAATCCAGCAGAGCGATAAAGATCGGAATCGCAGCCAGCACCATAGCCGCAAAGCCGGAGTCCACCGTCTTCTCTGCCCACACCAGCAGGCAGTTATTACCCACCAGCATGAATGCGCCCAGAATCGTGCAGCGCCAGATCTCGCCCGAGGTGATCCGGATCGATTGCCGGTTGAAGAAGCACAGCAGAAAGATGAACGGAGCCGACAGGAAGTACCGCAGGCCGCTGATGATCGGCGGAGCCAGATCGATCACCGCGTAGTGAATGGCCAAAAACGTCGATCCCCAGATCAGATAAATGCAGGCAAAACACAGGATGATCTGTGCCATGAATTTCCGGGAGGTATGCATCGGCGATCCCTTATGATTTCACACGATGCCCGGACTTCAACAACGTACGTTGCTCTGGCTGGAACAGCTTGCCTCGACGCTGGGACGGCAGCCCTCCCAGCCGAAGCATCTGCGCGTCGGTGAGCGTGGCGAAGACGCCGCCTTCTGGCATCTGCAACGGCACGGTTACACGGTCGTAGCCCGGCGTTGGCGCTGGGCCGGTGTTCCCGGCGGTGACATAGACCTTATCGCCTGGCAGGGCCCGACACTCTGCTTCATCGAGGTAAAGACACGCAGCAAGCGCGACCTGGTACCGGCGGAGTTCGCTGTCGATGACACCAAGCAACGAATGCTGCGCCGCCTGGCATCGGCCTACATACGGCATTTCCCCGACAAAGTACGCGATAGCATCGTCATCCGCTTCGACGTCGTCTCGGTGTACCTTAACGAAACCGCCTGCGAGCTGATGGAAGGAGCCTTCTGACCCATGTCCACCTACACGCAACCCACTGACGTCATGTTGCTGCAACCCGAAAACCTGGCCGACGATCTTGCCCAGGTTCTCGACAGCGCCCTGCCGCGTCTGCGCCAGATAACTGACCTGGAGTCGCAACAGCCGCGAGAGTCAGGAAAGTGGTCACCGCGGCAGATCATCGGGCACCTGATCGACTCGGCCTGCAACAACCATCAGCGCTTTGTCCGTCTGCAGATCGATCGTGAGATCCATCTGCCCGGCTACAAGCAGACCGAGTGGGTCGCCGTGCAGTGCTATGCGGAACGCCCGTGGAAGGATCTCCTGAACCTCTGGGAGGGACTCAACCGTCATCTCGTGCACGTCATCGCGCATACCCAGAAATCGCATCTCGCTCATGAGTGGATCACGGCGGACCAGGCCTGGACCCTCGGCTTCCTGATCGAGGACTACATCGCCCACATGGGCCACCACCTGCTGCAGATTCTTCCAGAGTGAACAAATTTACCTCTGCGGGTGTCTAATCTAGTGAGAGCGAAAGGGATTTGAGCATGAGCGGATTGATGGATGCACCGGTCTACGATGAGCAGAGAGAAAGGCGCAAGACAGCCCTTCTGATCGCGGCAGGAGTGCTCGTGGTACTGCTGGCCATCCTCTTCGTCGCCGGCTTCATCGCCGGACATGGCTGGTTCTTCTCGAACCTCCCAGCCGAGCACAAGGTCGACCGCTTTCTAACCGCGATCGAGAAGAAAGACTTCGACACCGCCTACGGCGTCTACGTCAACGACGACAACTGGAAGGCGAATCCGAGCAAGTATTCCGGCTATCCCGTGAAGCGATTCACGGAAGATTGGACACAGTACTCACCGGTAGGCGAGATCCACAGCCATCACGTGGACATCTCACGCACCGACGGAGAAGGCTTCTGGGGATCGGGCACCATCGTCGGCTCGACCATCAACGGCAAGAAGCGCCTCTTCCTCTGGGTTCAACGCAGCGACGGCACCTTGACCTACCCCACCCCACACATCATCCAGTACTAGCGCACAATCTGAAATTTACCCATGTACCGGGGTGCCGGGTGCCCCACATACGCGAAGCTTATGTGGGCATTCGAGCGAAGCTCGAACCGCTTTTTGTTTGTCATTTCGAAGCGTACCGGGTCCCCAACGAACTTGTTTCGTTGGGCGAAAGAGCCCCTCATTCTGACCTTTTTTTCCACACTCCGAACTTTTCCGGGTTTCCCCTCTGGACACACTCCTCCTGCCAATTACAATTGAGAACAGCGAATGACGATTGGCAAGCCGCATTTGGGTCCCTGAGTCCCTGGCTTCCGACTCAGTACCGCGCAACCCTACAGTTGGAGATCAGTTAATTTGTCCCTGTATTTGCCTGCGCCTCTTCGGTCCCTCGTCTCGGCTCGCAAACTGACAGCCATCGCCGCCCTCACCCTTCTGGGCATCTCGACTCCATTTGCAAACGCAGGCAAGGCGTCGTCATCCCACCGGCATCCGCGCCTTCATGCCCTGGCCCACGCCTTTGCCAATGTAGCCCTGCCGGGAGTCGGCCTTCTTCCCGACGAAGAAGACAACGTTCCCACCGACGGCCAGAAGTATGAGTTGAAGCTCGCCCATCCCTACACCGGCGAGATGATCAATGTGGTCTATCGCATTGGCGATACCTACATTCCCGAAGCGCTGGACCAGCTAAACCACTTCCTGTGCGACAGCCATAACCAGCAGGTCACGCCCATCGATCCGCGCACCTTCGACGTGCTGCACACCATGCTGGCCAAGCTGAACAAGCCCGATGGCGTCATCGACATCCTCTCCGGCTACCGCTCCAAGGAGACCAACGACGCACTGCGCGCCAGCGGCACCACCAACGCCGCCGAGCACTCGCAGCACATTGAGGCTAAGGCGATCGACCTTCGCGTCTCCGGTGTCTCCGCAAAGCTGCTGCGTGATGCAGCGCTGTCGCTCGAAGCCGGTGGCGTTGGCTACTATCCCCGCTCCCAGTTCGTGCACGTCGACGTAGGCCCAACCCGCCAGTGGACTTACACCGCTTCACACGCACACCACAGACGCACCCGCAAAACGAAGCGTTCGTAGCCAGCGGAAATCCCAACACTCAACAGATCGTCTGTGTCGGATCTTTTCTTCGGGCGAAGCTCGAACCGGTGGGAGCCGCGGGCTTCAGCCCGCGGTCTATCGGCCCAACATAGAAATGGGTTTTAGCCCTGGGCCTTCTCTGTCCATCAGGAAAAGGCCCAGGGCTAAAGCCCATCTAC
>JAEKKE010000232.1 GCA_019510535.1 Acidobacteriota bacterium | reverse complement strand
AGACCCACAACCTCCAGGTCCCATAGTTCACGAAGGACTGCGTGGCTGCTTTCGTGAGTGCGGTACCCATGTCCGGCCCAGAGGCGTAACCCGTCGGAGGAGAACAGGGCATCGCCTTCTCCCTCGAAGGGAATCTCGCGAGGCAAATCAGCGACTCTGTAACCGGCATCGGCGAACCAGCGCCGGAAGTGCGTCTCTTCGTTCTGCCGCTCTGGATAATAGAAGTTGCTGATGGCGACAATACCGGCGCGCGCGAGGCCGGCATTTGCTGTAAAAACCATATCGGGCGAGCCGGCAACAGGTTCAACCAGAAGAACATGCGCCATGCCGGACAGAACACGGTACAACTTCTGCCACTGCTGCATGGCGAGCGAGAGCGAAGACTTACCCAGATTTCCCCGCATCCACGGGTTGATGACATAGGAAACGCCATAAAACCTGGGCGGACACATCAGCAAGGCCGGAACAAGATGACTCTCTGTAGGAGGGGACTCTTCTTCCTTCTTATATGGCTCGGTAATCATGACCCGTACCCGCTCCCTATGGTGTGGAGGATGGCAGAACCAAGACCAATGGGTCAACGAGAATGATTATTCATTGGGAGCTGAATAAATATTCACTGCCCCTTGGCAATAGCTAGCTCGAATTCTGGTCGCTCCTGTTGGGCCGGAAGCAGGCGGTTTGTGGTATTCATTCCCTTCGGCGTGCGCTATACTTTCGGGCGAAACGGGGTCAAGCATATGGTGAGGCCTGACAATCCGACCAACGCCTTCGTGCTTATCGGAGTTCGGTGCAGAACGTGCCGGAACTTGTCTGAAACGGCCCGGGCTGTTCCAAGCACCTTACGGCCTAACCTCTTCTCAGGCGACTAGCGCACTTCGATCCAAAATCTCAGGGTTACTGAGCCTCAGTTTGTCTGAAGGTTACCTCGTCGCGTTTGATCGCGAGGTCAGCCTGGCTCAGAGGTGAAACCAGATTGCTCCCAGTCCGCTGGAGGATCGTATGAGCATTGAAATGCAAGCATCTGTACGCGTCGCCGACGCGAAATTGCACGCAAAGTTTGGTCCGAAGTTGATCACCAGCGTGCCAGGACCCCGAGCGCAAAGAATAGTGGCTGATGACCACCGTCTGGTGTCGCCGAGCTACACGCGAGGTTATCCTCTCGTCGTGAAGAATGGGTGCGGTTGCCGGATTGAGGATGTAGACGGCAACGAGTTTCTGGACTTTACTGCCGGTATCGCTGTCGACTCTACCGGCCATTGCCATCCAGAGGTCGTGAAGGCGATCCAGGACCAGGCCGCGCAGTTGATCCATATGTCTGGTACAGACTTCTACTACGACCTGATGCCGCAGCTCGCATCGCGCCTGTCAGCCATTGCGCCGATGCCTGGACCCCATCGTTTTTACTTCGGAAATTCAGGCGCAGAGGCTGTAGAGTGCGCGTTGAAACTGGCGCGCTACCATACCGGCCGGCAAAACATCATCAGCTTCTTCGGCAGCTTCCATGGCCGCACGATGGGGGCGCTCTCGCTCACTGCTTCCAAGGTCCAGCAGAAGCGTCGTTTTGCCCCGTTTGTTCCCGGTGTCACGCACGTGCCATATCCCTATACGTATCGCGCCGGCGGAGGGCCGCAGGACGAGGAGGCGTACGGCCTGGCATGTGCGCGCTTTCTTGAAGAGAAGTTGTTCAAGACAACGTTGCCACCTGAGGAGGTTGCCGCCATCTTTGTCGAACCCATTCAAGGGGAAGGGGGATACGTCGTGCCGCCGAATATCTTTCTGCAGGAACTTCGGCGCATCTGCAATCGTCACGGCATCCTTCTTGTTGCTGATGAGGTCCAGTCGGGCGTTGGAAGGACAGGAAGGTGGTGGGCCATTGAACACTCAGGTGTTGAGCCCGATATGGTCTGCATCGCGAAGGGAATTGCATCTGGAATGCCGCTGGGTATCTGCATGGCGAAGGCTGAGCTCATGGACTGGGTTCCAGGCTCGCACGCAAGTACGTACGGCGGAAACCCCATCTGCCTCGCGGCCTCGATGGCGACTCTGAACATTATTGAGCGCGAAGGCATGAATAACGCTGCGACCGTGGGAGCTTCAGCTCTTGCAAGGCTCGGCACCTGGGTGGAAAAGTATGAGATCGTTGGAGACGTTCGCGGACGTGGTTTGATGATCGGAATCGAGATAGTCGAGGACAAGCAATCGCGCAAACAGGCAGGACCACTGCGCGACCGCATCGTCGACCTCGCTTTCGAAAGAGGGCTGTTGCTGCTTGGCTGTGGCGAGAATACGGTCCGGCTGTGCCCTCCGCTGATCGTTACACAAGAAGAAACAGATGTCGCTCTCGACATCCTGGAGTGCGTCCTGGAAGAGTGCGTCATGCTCGCCACCCGATAACAGAATTCCAGAAAAGGAGAAGAAGATGCTAACCAAGGTAGGTGTACTGCAGGGAACGCTCGAAAGTATCGTCGGTGCGGAGCGCTCACATCGTCTGTTTGAAGTGCTCAACGTGTCCGGAGTTCTCATGGAAGAGTCCGGTGCGAGCATTTCGCGTGCAGGTATTGCACAAGTGCTGAACATGATGCTGTTCGAAGACCTGTTGAACCGCGTGCCGGATGCAAAGCTTTATGCAGAAGATTGTCTTCGTGATGGCAAGAAGATCATGCATGATCATGGCGCGGTCCGCACCGTCGCGCTGAGCGGAATGGGCGCGCTGCCGGCTGGTGAAGAGGCAATCACCCGTATCCTGCGTCCGCTCGGTTATGCGCTGAACGGCGTCTATCCGCTGGAGCGTCTGAAGATGACGGGACGTTCCTATGCCCAGGTTGAGTATCCAGAGGAGCTCGCGCAGTTCTTTGTCAGTGAACTACACCCAGACCGTTTTTCCGCGGAATTCCAGGCCGCCGTCCAGCGTGTCACTTCAACCTCTCGCGACCCGCTTACAGCCGAGGCGAAGGGTCTCCTCGTTGAATTGGAAGCGCAGCGTTCTCTGCCAGTAGAAAAGGCGGTTGCATTGTTGCCAGTGCTTGCAAAGGTCTTCAGCCGCCAGCATGATGACCCAGCCCTGGCCGACTACGAGATTTTGCTGGCCGAATCGGCAGAGATGGCATGGATCGCCACGGAAGGAAACGCCTTCAACCACGCTACGGACCGAGTCATCGACGTCGATCGGTTGGCCGAAGAGCAGAAGGCGCTTGGCCGCGCCATGAAGGCAACGGTTGAGACCTCGCAATCAGGCAGGGTTCGCCAGACTGCGTTCCTTGCGGCTCGGGTGCGACGTAACTTCCGCATCGAAGGCGGCAGCCTGATTGAAAAGGAAGTGCCGGGTTCGTTCTATGAATTCATTACGCGACTTCCGCTCCCGGCAGAGGATGGAAAGACCAAGCTTGACCTGAGCTTTGACAGTTCCAATGCCCAGGCAATCTTTAAGGTGACCGCCAACCAGAAGTAGGCAAGTGCTCTTGCCGAGATGGCGGCACAAAGCGACGCGAGCGTTCGGTAACGGAGAAGTGAAACATGACGAACGATGAGAGTTCACTTGAGCAAGAGGTACATCAATTGCTCAAAAACCTTGGGGTGCCGGCCGCTGCTTATACGCACGGCGAACTCGTCGTGCGGACACCCATCACCGGCCAGGTGATTGCACATGTCGCGAAGGCTGATGCGACAGCGGTCAACGATGCGCTGGCAGCGGCACGGAATGCGTTCGTTGCGTGGCGCAGTGTTCCCGCTCCCAAACGCGGAGATCTGGTTCGACTGCTTGGCGAAGAGCTACGATCGGAGATCTCCGCACTTGGCCGGCTGGTGACGATCGAGACGGGCAAGATCCTGTCAGAAGGTCTCGGAGAGGTGCAGGAGATGATTGATATCTGCGCCTTTGCCGCCGGACTATCGCGGCAACTCACCGGTCTCACCATCACGTCTGAGCGCACAAATCATCGCATGATGGAGACGTGGCATCCGCTCGGTGTTGTTGGCGTAATCTCCGCGTTCAACTTTCCGGTCGCGGTGTGGTCCTGGAACGCAGCACTCGCTCTGGTTTGTGGCAACGCCGTGGTATGGAAGCCCTCGGAGAAGACGCCACTCACAGCACTTGCGACGCAGGCGTTATTTGAGCGGGCGGCAGCCAAATTTGGCGGCGTGCCCGCTGGACTCTCGACGCTGCTTGTCGGCGACGGAAGCCTGGGTCAGATGCTTGTCGGTAGCCCGAGCGTGTCGCTTGTCTCCGCGACTGGCTCGACTGCGATGGGGCGTGCCGTTGCACCGCGGCTCGCAGGGCGCTTCGCACGAGCCATCCTCGAGTTGGGAGGAAATAACGCCGCGATTGTCTGCCCAAGCGCCGATCTGGATCTGGCTCTGCGGGCCATCGCATTCTCGGCGATGGGTACAGCGGGACAGCGTTGCACGACGCTTCGACGATTGATCGTGCATGACACGATCTATGACGACCTTGTCGCGCCGCTCAAGAAGGTTTATCGCTCTGTCGTCATCGGCGATCCGCGCGAAACAGGCACGCTGGTCGGCCCGCTGATCGATGCACGTGCCTTTGAAGCAATGCAGCATGCTCTCGACGAAGCACGAATCGCTGGAGCAGCAGTCACCGGAGGAGAACGTGTCGCACCAGACGTTAGTTCGGACGAGGCGTTCTATGTCCGTCCCGCGCTCGTCGAAATTGCCAGTCAGGCAGAGATCGTGAGGCGCGAGACCTTCGCGCCCATTTTGTATGTTCTGAAGTATCGCGATTTCGAAGAGGCTCTTCAGCTACATAACGATGTGCCGCAGGGTCTTTCGTCCTCCATTTTTACGCTCAACATGCGCGAAGCCGAGCGTTTTCTCTCCGCAAGCGGATCGGACTGCGGCATCGCGAATGTTAACATCGGCACATCCGGCGCTGAAATTGGCGGAGCCTTCGGTGGCGAAAAAGACACCGGTGGCGGCCGCGAGTCAGGCTCAGACGCATGGAAGCAATACATGCGCCGTGCTACCAATACCATCAACTACGGAACGGACCTTCCTCTTGCACAGGGCGTAAGCTTCGAGATCGCCTAGTTCAGAGATCGTGTTCGGCATGCAAGCGCTGAATCCTTGAAAGGATTTAGAGCATTTGCCCTGTTACTCGTATTCTGGAAGAGGATTTACGCTGCGCCCGCAAGGTTGATCAAGACATCGCTGCAATCGATTTCGTCGAGCCACGGACCCAATGTGGTGCCATCCCGACTCCGCAACGCGCTTGATGACAGTATTGTGTTCACGCAGAAGAGCGGCACGTGAGGCACTTTGAATAGCTTTATATCGCCGCAAGCAGAATCGCTGCCGGGCCACTTATCCGCCAACCTGTGTCTGTGATGGGAAACGCTACTGAAAATCCCCCGTACCTCAGCCGCTCACTATTCCAAATCATCTTCCAATGTGTCCCCTCAGGGGGCGCGAGCAATGGCTCGGGAACATGTTCGAGCTTGAGCGTCTGCCCCAGATTGACGAGAAGGAGATGGTCAAGTTGCTGCGTGTCTTCAGACGAAAAGTAGCGCAGC
>JAEKKE010000655.1 GCA_019510535.1 Acidobacteriota bacterium | reverse complement strand
ACGCTGAGACGGCGCAAAATCTTTTCCCAAGTGGCGAGATTGGCCGGCAGGTTGTCGGCGTCCAACGGCACCACCGACATGCCCGCGGTCTTGAGCTTGTCGTTGTGACAGGCGGTGCAGTACTGCATCAGCATATGCTTGCGCTCGGACGTGGTCGGCGCAGAGGCATCGGCGGTTATCGGCGCGGTCGCGGGAAGATTAGCGGCAACTTGGGAGGGCTCGGCGGCAGCGCTGCCAAAATGGCCAAAGAAAGCGGCAAGCCCGGCCAGGGCGATAACGCCTGCCCCAAAAGCCGTCTGCCTGGTAATACGCAACATTCGAAGCAATCTCCCAGCTGGCAGCTCTTGGCGGCTGCCGAGTCCAACGCCGGCATCCTATATCCCTTATTGTCATTCTAAAGTGAACTGCTGCTTTTGGACATGGCTTCGCTTTCACAAGGTTTGCGAAACATTGCGACATATTGCGGTGCAACATGTCGTCCGCCAACCTTGCCCTCGGCCAGGAACAACAGCTTAGCTCTGTGCCGGATCAGGGAGTCCCTCTCATGGATCGGCGGACGGTTCTGGCATCCTTGGGTGCCGTTGTCGCAGCTTCGCCTGTCAGGGCGCAGGAAGCACCGCAATGGCCTTCGCCCGTCATCGATATGCACTTCCACATCCGCCGGACACCGGAACTCAACATCGCCCACCAACGGGGCGCCGGGGTGGCAGCTGCGAATGTGTTGGCGCGCACCAACGACGCCGCCGCCGTAACCGCGCTACAGGTGCAAAATCCCGCCCTGTTTCCCAGCTGGTTCGGATCCACCGACGTCGCCAAGCCCGACGCCGAACAGCTTCTCAACCAAGCTGTGAAGAGCGGCGCGAAAGGCTTTGGCGAACTGAAGTTTCCCGTCGCCGCGGATGGGCCGGAGATGCGCCGGGTCTATGACCTGGCGGCGGAACTGAATGTGCCGGTGCTGATCCATTTCCAGGAGATCGGCCAACCGGCGGCGCCCGGGGGTTACAATACCGGCATCAAACGCTTTGCCGCGATCCTCAAGGCCTATCCAAAGACCAAATTCATCGGCCATGCCGATGCCTTCTGGGCCAATGTCAGCGCCGACTATCATGAACAGGAAGCCTATCCCACCGGACCCATCGTGCCGGGCGGGGTGAGCGACAAGCTGTTGGCGGACTATCCCAACCTGTTCGCGGATACCAGCGCCAACTCAGCCAACAATGCCCTGTCACGCGATCCGGCCTTCACGGCTGATTTCCTCAAGCGCCACCAGGACAAGCTGCATTTCGGCAGCGACTGCAACTGCGACGATGGCAAAGGTGGCGGGGCGGCACAGAACTCCGACCGGGTGGCGCCGCGCA
>JAEKKE010000654.1 GCA_019510535.1 Acidobacteriota bacterium | reverse complement strand
TAGTTGCGACTGACCTGGGAGATGAAGCTGGTCCCCACGCAGATGGACGAATCCCCCGACGAGGAAAACCAAGAACTGTAGCCCGATGGAAACATCCTATAGGAATGAGGAGTGATTGAATAATTGAATAATTGAATCAGGAAGGCGGCCCTGCTTTCGCAGGGTGGGTTGAATTGTTGAATTGTTGAATAGTTGAATGGTTCCTTTGCTTTAGGCATCATTCGAGGATGCCGAAATCTTATAAGGATCTGGTGGTCTGGCAGCGTTCCGTGGACCTCGCAGAGCTGACCTACCGTCTCACGAAGGCCTTTCCTAAAGAAGAGTTGTATGGACTGGCTGCGCAGATGCGGCGGGCCAGTGTTTCGGTCGCATCGAACATCGCCGAAGGAAGCGCGCGAAGCCGAGGCGACTTTCACAGGTATGTCGTGATGGCCCGAGGCTCCAATAATGAGCTTCAGACGCAACTTCTCATTGCACAACGCCTGGGTTTCGGCGACCAGCAGATGCGTAACCGGCTCGAATCATTGAGCGAAGACATCGGGCGAAGTCTGACAAAGTTTGCCGACTATCTACGCCGCTCCGATACCGCCTAAGCACCATTCAACTATTCAACAATTCAACCATTCAACAGCTCGCCTTGCGAGCTTTCCGCAAAAACGCCCATCCCTCCGGCTCCGCGCCGCTTCCCTTCCATGGCTGACAATTTGGACACCAGTAGGTTGATCGAGCCTGCGTGCCTTGTTTGCGCGAGAGGATGGTTGTGCCGCAGCGGCGGCAGGTTTCTCCTGCTCGGCCGTAGACCCAGAGACGTTCTTCGCGGTCGATACGGCGGGTGGTGCGGCGTGGGCCAGTGTAGGTGACGATGCTGCCGCTTGTGCCTTCCTTCACATTTGCCTGCATGTAGCGCTGAGCGTGATCGGCGAGATGCAGCATCTCTGCTTCAGTCAGCGTGTTCATTTTGCGGAAGGGATGTACCTGTGCGGTGAAGCACACCTCTGACTTGTAGACATTGCCCAGCCCGGCCATCACCTGCTGATTCAGGAGGACGACGGCTATCTCATCTTCGGGGTGTGAGGTTGCTCGTGCTTTGAGACGCTCCAGACCGGTCTGGGGCGTAAAGTCGGCGTCCAGGACATCTGGGCCGAGCTTTGGTACGGCTTTGTGTCGCGCAAGCGAATGTGCGCTGTGAAACTCAGCGACGGGGACGTTGAACGCCACGGCATCGAAACCTCCGACTCCAAGAACGATGCGCATGTCCTTGCGTGGACGCCACCAGCGCTCGCCTGGACGATAGATGTGCCAGGAGCCGCTCATCATCATGTGCGTGAGCAGGATCAGATCGCCGGAGAGATAGATCA
>JAEKKE010000231.1 GCA_019510535.1 Acidobacteriota bacterium | reverse complement strand
AAAAGCTGGAATCCAAGGTAGGTGGACCGCTGCTGGTGCGTGGATATCGCCGCGTGTCGCTTACACCAGCAGGTGAGATCCTGCGTGAGCGGGCACAGGGTTTGCTGCGCGAAGCGGAGATGGCGGAAGAGATCACGCGTCTCGCTGTACATGGCAAGGCGGGTTTGTTGCGAATCGGCTTCGGCATCGCCTCGCTGGCTGCGGGGCTGCCGGATATTCTGACGCGTTTCCGTCAGCACTTCCCGGCGGTGCAGGTGTCGATGGCGGATATGTCGACGCCGAACCAGATTAGTGCGCTGGAGCAGGGCGATATTGATGTCGGCTTCGTACGCCTGCCTGTCGAACATCCCGATCTGGAGACCGTTCCCGTGCTCGAAGAGAGACTGGTCGCGGCCATTCCGCGTGGCATGCCCTACCGAAAGGGATTGGCCAGTCTGCGCAACGAGCCTTTTGTGGTGATTTCGCGCAGCGTCTCTTCCAGCTTTGTCGATCACGTGGCGCGAACCTGCCGTGCTGCCGGCTTCAGTCCCCGCATCGTGCAGGAGGTCAACGAGCTGTTTACGGTTCTCAATCTGGTGCGTGGTGGAGTGGGTGTAAGTCTGGTGCCGCGTTCAGCGAACCTGATGCATGTACCGAATGTTCGCTTGCTCGATACCGGGCTGGAAGAAGCGAAATGGCAGATCGGCTTGGCCTGGCGCAAAGTCGATCCGCGCAAAGGCGATGCACCCACAGGTGGTGCATTAGATCCTCTTGTTCACAACTTCATTCGGCTGGCATACCGTCCTCGGGGTGTGGCTCCGGTAGGAAACCTGAAGCCGTCGCCCCGCTGACGGGACGGACGATCAGGATGCGACGGTTCTTTCTTCCTCTACTGCTACAGGGGCTATGCGGCGAAGATGCCGGTCGCGCAGGCGCATGAATGGTTGTTCGACCGCGAGGTGTAGCAGCCAGGCGGCGCCCAGGCAGGTGACACTGTAGAGCAGCCATGATGCTGGGCCTTTCGGCTGGGTGATGGTGGGGAATTGCTCCATCACCAGATGGCCGATCGGTTTGTGGGTGAGGTAGAGGGCGAAGGCCAGGGTTGCCAGCGTCTCAGCGCCGGGAATGCGTATCCGGGAGAGCAGACCGTTCTCGCTGACGGCTGATGCAGTGATAAGTCCAAGGCCAATGGCAAGCAGAGGGAAGCCGAGCACGACACCCCACATCGCCGGTCCGGTTGCGTTACCGAGATCCTGATTACGGAACATCCAGACGACGCAGGTGACACAGGCGGAGCCGGTGAGAAAGAGTGCATGTCCGTGCTGCATCCAGCGATGCCACCATCCCGGCCGGAAGGTGCGCACGACAGCCAGAGTGACACCGGTCAGCAGGCCATCGAGACGCGTGTAGCTGGGGTAGTAGATGCTGGTCCAGACCTCATCAGGAAAGCGCTTGATCAGGAACCATCGCAGCGCAATTCCGAAGAGGAAGACGCCGACGATCACGGCTGCGGTCTTACGTGCCGAGGGGCGTCGCATGAACCAGACGACCAGCAGCGGTAGCAGCAGGTAGAAGTGTTCCTCCACGCAGAGCGACCAGGCGTGCGAGAAGCCGCGCCGAGCAAAGGTGAAGCCGAAGTTCATGGTGAAGGTGAGGAACTGCCACACCGGCATCATGCGCGGAAAGTCTCGCCAGCCGGGCACGAAGACATAGAGCGCCAGGACCGTGAGATAGGCCGGCAGAATGCGGTAGGCGCGGCGCCGGTAAAAGTCCGCGATGGAGAATCGTTGCCCACTGGGCAAGGGTTTCAGCACTTGCCGGCCGATCAGAAAGCCACTCAGGACGAAGAATAGGTCGACGCCCATCCAGCCGTGGTAGGTGACGGGGAGGAGGCGTATGGGCAACTCGCCGAAGACGGTCAGGTGATAGAACACGACGACCAGTACGGCGAGCGCACGAAGGGTGTCCAGGCCATGAAGCCTGGTAGATATTTGATTGTTCACAATGATCTCGCGGTAAAAGATCTCAGTAATAGCGAGCCCGAGTAGAGTCACTCTACCCGAAGCCAATGAGGATTCTCGTTACGTGGTAATTACTCTTCGGGTTCCTGGAGCGCTTTCCCTGTTACGGGGCATGCCGGAAAAGGTGTGCAGCGGCGTTTTCATTGCAGAAAACGCCCATCGATGCGGAAGCCCTGCATCGCAGCCGCAGGGAAAAATGCTCTCTTCATGACATACTCCCCATATCCCTTATTCCGGAGCTGCCGTGCCGCGTATTTCGCTGCTTGCTTCTGCGCTTGTCCTGACCTCAGTTCTTCATGCCCAGACAAAAGACTGGACCCCGGCGGCAAACGCCTGGTGGTCGCACGTGCAGTACCTCGCCGATGACAAACTGGAGGGCCGTCGCGCCGGTTCTCCTGGATATTTCAAGGCTGTGGAATACGTGGAAACTCAGTTCAAGCAGATCGGCCTGAAGCCCGCGGGAACCAATGGATACGGGCAGGATATTGAACTAGTGCCCACATCTGTCGACGTGGAAAAATCGAGCTTCGCTGTGGATAACGTCCGGTACGAGCTGCCCGCGGAGCTGCAGTTGAACGCCCATGTCGATGGAGCCGGAACGGTAGATGCGCCCATGGTCTTTCTGGGTTACGGCCTGTCGCTACCGAAGAAACACGTGGATGACATCACTGGCGAAGACCTGAAGGGCAAGGTGGTGGTGATCTACGGGGGTGCTCCGGCGAATTTGCTGGGGCCGCAGCGTGCCTATTCCCGCATTGCCGGGGAGCGTTGGAAGGCGCTGCATGCGGCAGGTGCCATCGGCATGGTGTTGTTTACGCCGCCGCGTCCGGGAGCTCCGCCGAACCCCGCAGCGGGCAACCGGAATGCACCTCCGCCGGTCATGCTGTATGCCGATCCGGCGCTGGAAAACCTGCCCGGCCTGAAGGTCTATGCCGCGCTTACGGAGAAGGGAGCGGAGAAGCTCTTCGCCTCGGCCGGGCATAGCTTCGCGGAGATCAAGGCAGCGGGAGATGCAGGCAAGCCGCTGGCGCACTTCGCTTTTCCGGGAACGCTGCATGCAACCACCGCCATCAAGACCGCGGAGCATCTTCATGCGCCGAACGTCGTCGGCCTGCTGGAAGGCTCCGATCCGAAGCTGAAGAAGGAGTACCTGGTCATCAGCGCGCACCTGGACCACCTGGGGATTGGGCGCCCTGTGGATGGCGACAGCCTCTACAACGGAGCGATGGATAACGCCTCCGGTGTGGCGTCGCTGATCGAGACGGCAAAGCTGCTGGCCGCCGGCTCGCGCCCAAAGCGCTCGATCCTGTTTGTAGCGCTTGCAGCCGAGGAGATGGGCGAGCTGGGATCGCAGTACTTTGCAACCAGGCCGACGGTGCCGAAATCGGCCATCATCGCCGACCTGAACATGGATATGTATCTGCCGTTGTTTCCGCTTCGCTATCTGGAGATTCAGGGGCTGGGTGAGTCGACGCTGGGGAACGACGCCCGCGCCGTGTGCCAGTTGAACGACGTAGAGCCGCAGTTCGACAAGCAGCCGGATGAGAACCGGTTTATCCGCTCGGACCAGGTGAACTTTGTGAAGCAGGGCATTCCGGCCCTGGCCTTCAAGTTCGGCTGGACCCCGGGCTCTCCGGAGGAGAAGACCTTCAATACCTGGGTAGCGGTGCGCTATCACCGTCCGTCCGACGATCTGAATCAGCCGGTGGATAAGGTTGCAGCAGCCCAGTTCACCAGCCTGCTGGCGCAACTGGCGACGCGGATTGCCGATGCCAAGGGCAGACCGGAGTGGTACCCGGAGAGCTCGTTCGCAGCGACGAAAGTAACAGCGAAGTAGCCCTCGTTATTTGGGGCTGTGGGTCTTGATGTAGTTGCGGAGCTGCAGGTTCAGGTCCAGCGCTTTCTGCACACCGGAGTCCATCATGCCCAGCCAGTCCGAGGCGGGCGGTTTCAGCTCGGCGGTGGAGAGCAGGTAGCTGGTCTGCACGATGATCTCAAGGGCGTTCGACAGATCATGGGCGAGCTTACGGATCTCAAGAGCAAGATCCTCGGGGATGACCTGTTCCTGTTTCGGGTCGTTCATGCTTCGTTCAGACGCTCCAGGGCCGCGATGTTTCACAAACGATACAGGCCAGGGGAACGAAGGGCAAGCATATGTTTGTTTAGGGAAACCCGGGGTTGGTTTGACACGCCAGTAAAGGTTTGAAACACTAGTATTTCTGCATGGCCACGACGCGCTGTTGTGGTTATCCCGTGCCGAAGTGGCGGAATTGGCAGACGCGCATGGTTCAGGTCCATGTACTCGCAAGGGTGTGGAGGTTCGAGTCCTCTCTTCGGCACCATAAGATTGAAACCCGGCCATTGGCCGGGTTTTTTGCTTAAGTCAGAAGCTAGGAGCATTTCTCCTGATGGTGTAGAGCGGAGTTTTCGCTGTTTGCGCCGTTTTCCGCTAAGAAAACGGCATTCGCAGATTTTCCAAGGCTACCGTATTAGGAGAAATGCTCTATTACGGCAGATGGAGAACCACGCCGAAGCTGATGGTCTTCAACTCGTGATTGCTGTTGTTGGCATGAATGGAGCCGATGCCGAACTCGGCCAGGCGGACATCCATGATGGGAGCGACCTTCAGGTCGACGCCGGCAAAGGCCTCGTAGGCAAGACCACCGCTGATATTCTGTGACGCTCCGAAGTTGCTGCCACCCCAGCCGACTGAACCCTGCAGATAAGGCTTGATCCAGTTCACGGGAAGCGTAGTGCTGGCACGCACGCCGCCGAGTGCGGTATGAATGCGGGTGCCCACGCCGTTGAAGCCATTGTCGTTGCCTTGCTTGCTGCTGGCGACGCTGCCGCGGACGTCGGCGCCGAGCTTGATGCGGCCGATCTGTTTGAAGTCGTAATAAACGCCGCCGCCGCCACCGACCGGAGCAACATTCTTTCCGCTGACACTTACCTGCTGCACATTCACAGTGCCATAGACGCCCAACTGGGCACGGGCAGAAACGGAAAAGACACCAACAGTAAGGGCGAGCAACAGCGAAAGGCGACGGAAATTCATGCTGGCACCAGTGTATCTACAATGGGTATAGGCATGTCGACTCATCTGGAACGTATTCTGGCCAATACCCGCGTAGAAGTCTCTGCCCGCAAGGCAGCCGCTGCGTTTGCTGCTCTGGAAGAAGCAGCTGCGGCACATACGCCGCGAGGCTTTGCTCGCGCGCTGCGGGAGCGTGCGAAGACCGGACCTGCAGTGATCGCGGAGCTGAAAAAAGCATCGCCCTCCAAGGGGCTGATCCGCGCTGAGTTTGAGCCGGTGGCTCTGGGCACGGAGCTGGAGGCGGCAGGCGCGGCCTGTCTCTCGGTGCTGACCGACGAGGTCTTCTTTCAGGGCGGTCTTGAGAATCTGCGCCGTGTATCGGCCGCAGTGAAGATTCCCTGCCTGCGCAAGGACTTCATGGTGGAGCCATTCCAGGTGCTGGAAGCCCGCGCCGCCGGTGCGGATGCCATTCTGCTGATCATGGCGGCACTCGGGGATGAAGATCTGCGGGCGCT
>JAEKKE010000230.1 GCA_019510535.1 Acidobacteriota bacterium | reverse complement strand
CCGGATACTGTGGGCCATCCACTCCCGACACGCTTTCATAAAGACAAAAGTTCTCTACGAGATATGTGGAGGAGTTTGACTTCATTAACTGTTGGGGCGGGACTCTTGCTCCTCGCGGTGTGCGCGCCAAGGTGATGTGCGGATGATAGGGCCGGTCATCAGAGGCGAAGCCGCAGGTAGCTATTTCCCTTGCGATTTGATGTTGAAGTTTGGCGAGGTTTTCATCCAATCGCACTCCTGCAAATAAGACTCCGGCACGTTCGAAGGTGTCCAGGCCGTCGACCTCAATTTGAAACGGATGCATTTGTACGAAACGTAGTGCACGGACCAGGCAGTCATACTGCTGCTCATTGCAGTTGCCGAGGAACTGTAGAGTGATGTGCCAGCCTTCGGGATCGGTCCAGCGGATCTTTCCTATCCGTGGATCAATCGTTGTGCGTAGCCTGTCAACCACCGAGCGCAGTGCTGCCCTGGTTTCGTCCGCGATGGGTAGGCCGATGAAGAGGCGCATTGCGGTTATGGCAGAGCCGTTACGACTCGCCGCGCGGCGAGTGAGAGCAACAGGCGGGAGAGGCCGCTGAAGAGGATGGCGATGCCTACCAGCGTTCCCGGCACCCAGGCAGCGGAGCTGGGCAGGTGTGCCCAGATCATGAGCGCCACCACGATAGAGAAGACGCCGTCGAGCAGCATCCAGCCGCCGCCCGGCATGCCGCGCAGGCCGAAGCCTCCTACCAGTTCTACGACGCCCTTTATCAGCAGATAGGCGGAGAGGATCAGTGTCAGGCTCACGAGTCCGGCGAGCGGATGCAGCAGCAGATAGATGCCGCCGAAGAAGTAGGCCAGCGCCACGAGTGCTTCCCATACGACGGCTCCGGCGCTGCGCACATGCCAGGCGAACCAGACATGCGTGGCTCCACTGAGCAGCAACAGCCAACCGATAACGGTGGTGACGGCCACGCCCGCGGCCAGCGGGGCGATGATGGCGAAGAGGCCGACAAGGATCATCAGGACGCTCAGGGCGATGGACCAGCCGATGGACTCCCGGGCAATGCTGCGAACGGACAGGGTCATGCGGTTCACCTCGACTGTGATGTTAGGGCCCGGGCGGAATGAAGATTGGTGTCCGCAGTCACATCAGTAGCGTTTGATGACCTCGCGATGGCGTTCGATCCACCAGCAGGCACCTTCTCCCGCCTGTGGGAAGATAGATCGGCTGCAGGCGGCCATCCATTGGCCGCCATAGTAGTACTCCAGTTTGTTGCCCTTCAAGGAAGCGACCTGGACTTCGGTGCGCGGCACCTGGTCCATGCCGCCGCCGCGCGCAACGCGGATACGCCACACGGCCCAGTCGCCCATGTACAGCACCATGGTGGCGACGGCTCCGATGCCCAACGCCCAGGCCAGTTTGTGCAGCAGCCACGCACCCATGCAGACGAGCCTAGCAGAGGTGTCGATTCAGGCGCGGACGGCGGCTCTCGCATTCTTTTAGAGCCTTTTCCAATAAAAAGCATTTAAAAGAATTAGTAAGGGAACAAAAAATAATTAAAACAGTTGCTTAAGAAGCAAAACGTAATCAATACTTTCCCAACACGTCGGAAAGACTTTTTCTTGAGAGAGGTCATGTCCATGTTTTGTCGCAACGCTTTCCCCCGTCTTTGCGATACTTCCCGGCCTTCGGGCAAATGGTTTGTTCTCCGCCTCCTTCTTCTCGCTCCTCTGCTTTTTGGATACGCCCTGCCGGGATGGTCCCAGACGGTGAACGCAACCCTGCGTGGCACCGTGATGGACGCGACCGGCAGTGTTGTGGCGAACGCTCAACTCGAACTCTACGAGCCGGTGACCGGTCAAAGAGTGCGCGCGACGACCTCGAACGACAATGGAGATTTCGAGCTCAACGAGCTGAAGCCTGGAACGTATGAGCTTCGTTGCAGCCTGGCCGGCTTCAAGCAGTTTGTGGCGCGGAACATCATTCTCGACAGCGGACAGGTGCGCCGCGTCAATCCATCGCTCGCCCTTGGCGCGACGACGGACGAGGTCACTGTGTCAGCGGGAGCTGCTGTCATCTCGACGGAATCATCGACGCTCGCCGGGTTGTTTACCGCGAAGCAGCACGACGAATCGCCGCAGGTCACCATCTATCCGTCGACCTACTCCATGCTGACGACACTCTCCGGCGTGCAGGGTGGCAAGGGATCGCCGATTGCGAACGGTCAGACACAGCAGCAGCAGTCGCAGACCTTTGACGGCATTGCCAACGATCTTCAGGGCAACCAGAGCAACAACGCCAACTTCTTTGAACAGGTCTCGGCCTCGCTCTTCAATGCTCCGGCTGAGAGCGCTGTGCCTGTGCAGATCAATCTCGTGACCAAGCGCGGCACTAACGGGTTCCACGGCAGCGCCAGCTATCGCATCTACGACTCGGTCTTCAACGCGCGTGGCTACTTCGATACCAAGAAGATTCCCTACCTGCAGCATGAATGGAATCTTGAGGGTGGGGGCTACATCTGGCGCGATCGCACCTTTTTCTACGGCCAGTGGTTTGCGCAGAAGATTCCTCTTGGCTACCAGACGCGCGCGAGTGTGCCGACGGGGGCATGGCGTTCCGGTGTCTTTTCCTCCACCATCATCGATCCGCAAACCGGCCTACCGTTTCCGAATAACACTATCCCGGGTTCGCGCATCAGCTCGGTTGCCAGGGCTTTTCAGGACAACTACCTTCGGGCTCCGAACATTGGATCGGCAACTGGCGCAGTCAACAACTATGCCTTCCAGTTCCCCTTCAACAGCGACCTCTATCGTGGCGACTGGCCTCTGGCTCGCATCGACCATCAGTTGACGAAGAACAACTCGTTGTTTGTACGTTGGCTGATGCGTCAGACGCCTTACGTGCTCAACAATGGTCTTCCTATTCTTGTGTGGACGCGTAACCGACGTCATCAACAGTGGGCTGCCGGCGACACGCATCTGTTCACGCCGCAGATGATTAATGAGTTCCGCTTCGGCTACTCCACCGACTATATGGTGGACGGACAGAGCAACGCCGGCCGCACGCCTCCCGATGGCGCCCAGGTACTGGCGACCACCGGCCTGCAGGGATCGAATCCCGGCAACAGCAAAGGACAGGGATTTCCCAGCATCTCGATCACTGGACTTACTGCTCTGACAAATGTCGCCGGAGGCACGAAAGCGAACAACCACATGACCACGTTCGTGGACACGTTTACCTGGCAGAAGGGACGCCATGTGCTGAAGTTCGGAGGTTCGGTGGTCCGCTTCAGCAACTTTTATGGTTTTGTGAACGACTACGGTACGTTTAGTTTCGATGGTTCCATCACGAAGTCCGGTACCGCAACGACGGAGTCGGCTTATGCTGACTTTCTGCTTGGGCTGCCGCGACAGAGCCAGCGCACCAATCCGTTGCCGGCTCGCGAACAAACGCTGAGCGAGTATGGATTTTTTGCTCAGGATTCGTTCAAGCTTTCACCGAAGCTGAATATCGACTACGGCCTGCGCTGGGACATCTACGGCACGCCGACCGCGGCCGACCATCTGATGTACAACTTTGACCCGACGACCGGCAACGTTATCGTCGATCCTGCCGGACTCGCGAAGGTGAGCCCGTTCTATCCCAAGACGATCACGGTTCAATCAGGCAGCGTGCGTGCCGAGGTCGATAAGAGCAATGTGGCTCCGCGCGTAGGTGCGGCGTACCAGATCACCAGCCGCTCGGTTATCCGCGGAGGTTACGGTCTGTACATCTCGCGCCTGGGTTCATCGGGTAACTTCAATAATTTTCTTCCAATCAACCCTCAGCTCGGATCGACGGGGCCGTTCGCGATCAGTGAGATCTACAACAACGCTTCGAACGGAAGCACCTTTTCCTTCCCGAATCCTTATCCATCGAGCACTGGCACGGCGGTGGCTCCCAGCCAAAGCATCCTTGGCTATCCGCTCCAAACTGAACACGGTCACATTCATCAATTCAGCGCGACCTACGAGATCGAGCTGAAGAACACCGGCTTCCGGGTCTCGTATGTCGGTTCCAGAAGCACAGGACTAAACTACTCGGCGAACATTAACAAGCCCGCGCCAAGCACAACAGCCTTTGCGTCATCGCGCAATCCATATCCCCAGTTCGTATCGACGACGCTGATCCGTTACAACGGAAGCGCCAACTACAACGGTCTGCAATTCGATGTGCGCCGCCGTGTCGGCTCTTTCACCTTCTCAGCCAACTATTCTCTGGCGAGCAGTCAGGCGAACTATCTGAACACCGAGAATCCATACAATCTGCTGTCTCGTTATGCGAACGATGGTCTGACACGCCGCCATTACAGCACCGGTACCCTGACCTATACGCTTCCCTTCGGCCACCATCGCAGGTATTTGAACGGCGCCAGCGGCCTGACGGATCATATTGTGGGCGGCTGGTCCACCAACGTGATGACTTACCTGGCGTCGGGTACTTATTTTTCGCCGTCGTTTTCCGGCTCCGATCCTTCAAACACGAATACTCTGGGTGGTCTTCCGGATCAGGTGGGAGATCCGAATAATGTCCCGGGAGGGAAATCGAAGACAAGCTGGTTCAACACGGCGGCCTTCGCGGTTCCGCAACAGGGACGGTTCGGCAATGCGTTACCGAACAGCCTGGTGGGCCAGAGCCTCTATCAGACGCATGTTTCGCTGATCAAAAGTACTGCTATCACCGAACGTGTGAAGTTCAACTTCACTACGCAGATCTCTAATCTGTTCAATCACGCCCAGTTCCTCAATCCCAGTGGAAACATCAGTTCAGCGAGTGGCAACCAGTTCACCAGTCAGATTGGAACCTTCGATGCGTATGAAGTCGCCAAGCCCAGGAATATTACCTTCCAGGGAGCATTTGTCTTCTAAGGGTGTGATCGAAGTTTGGGCACCCATGCACTGGGTGCCCCATCCATTGCATCGCAATGGGTGGGATTATTCGAGCAAAAGCTCGAACCGGGTGGGAGACGCGGGCTTCAGCCCGCGTTTGTGGGCTCTATAAAGAAACGGGCTTTAGCCCTGGGCTTTTTCCTGCCGGACAGAGAAGGCCCAGGGCTAAAAGCCCAATCTGTTTAAGAGCATTCAATCAGCGGGCTGAAGCCCGCTGCTCCCACCCAGCGTTGGTGGCAACCTTGCCCACGCTAACGTTGTGAGCGTCCACCCCAACGAACAAGTTCGTTGGGCACCGCGGCGGAGGAAGCTTAGAGAAAGTAGCTGGCGGTAAGATTCAGGCGGCGCGCTTCTTGCGGGCTTCGAAAACCTTTTCGTGCAGCAGTTCCTTGGCGTGCTCCAACACTTTGCGGCGTGTGGGAGAGAGCGATTTGCCGGCGCGGTTTTCGAAGAAGACCAGCATGCGCATGCCGGAGGCCGGGCCCTTGGGCGAGACCTTCTTTGAGGCCAACCGCCGCGCAATGGTGGCTGCATCTTGTTTGAAGAGCCCCTCTTCAGGGTAGGTGGAATCTGTCTCAACCTTCGCCGACCATCGGCGGGATGAGCCCTTTGCGTGCGAGCCGTTTGCATGAGAGCCGCTG
>JAEKKE010000229.1 GCA_019510535.1 Acidobacteriota bacterium | reverse complement strand
AACTTTTGTTGCCTGGGTGGATAGAGAAGCAGATTTCTCTGCTCCCGCTGGTCGCTACGAAATGACAAACAAACGTCTTCGAGCTCCAGATTTGGACTACCCCAAATAGCCGATACCGCCTAGGATAGCGCCATGAAGAGAGCGCTGCTGCCCGCAATCTTATTGCTGCCGTCCTTCGTCTATGCACAGAACGCCATTCCCGTCGCGGAACGCAAAGGGTTCGATCGCATCACTCAGCGCGATCTGCGCAAAGACCTGGCGTATATCGCCAGCGATGCACTTCATGGGCGTTTAAGTCTGCAGCCGGGTGACGATCAGGCCGCGGAGTGGGTGGCGAAGCAGTTCGCAGCCGCCGGTCTGAAGCCGATCACGAAAGAACCGGGAACGCGCGGCTACTTTCAGCCGTTCCAGTTGGTCGAGTATGCTCCGGACCGTGCAGCGAGCGCAGTTACGTTGACGCGCGCGGGCAAAGAGACCGTCTTTCATGCGCCCGAGGCGACGGGAGCGTTCAAGCGTGCAATGGATATTGCTGCTCCAGTAGTCTTTGCGGGCTTCGGTATTACCGCGCCGGAGCTGGGCTATGACGACTACAAGGACATCGATGTGCGAGGAAAGATCGCTCTGGTCTTCGATCACGAGCCGCAAGAGGATGATCCTCATTCGGTCTTCAATGGCACCGGCAACACGCGATATGCGACGACGCGTGTAAAGCTGATGAACGCGCAGGCCCATGGAGCCGTGGCGCTGCTGGTTGTGGCGGAGCCGAATCGCAAACACCTGACCAATGCCGAACGCTCTGCCCGTATCGGCGGCAGTGTGACACGCACGCAGCCGCTTCCGCTGCAGGCGATCGAGAAGGATGAGGTCGATATTCCATCGATCCTGATTCGCGATGAAGTGCTGCAGCAGTTGCTGGCGACCTCGGGTGCGACGGGAAGTGAGTTACAAACGGCCATCGATCACGATCTGAAACCGCAGAGCCGGGCATTGCCGGACACACAGGTCACGCTGCATCTGCGCAACACCAGGGAGCATGTCGGGACGACAGTGAATGTTGCCGGTCTGTTGGACGGCTCCGATCCGAAGCTGGCGGCGGAGACGATCCTAATCACGGCGCACCACGATCACGACGGAGCAACACTGTGCGCCGCAGGTAAGGGCGATGTCGACGAACAGGGCAAGCCGACCGCCGCCGGAGCGGAGTGCATGCAGGTCTGGCATGGAGCGGACGACAACGGCTCCGGTACGGTCGGTGTGGTGGAGCTGGCGCGCGCGTTTGCGGCGAACCTATCGCGGCCGAAGCGGTCGATTCTGTTTGTGGTGTTTGCCGCGGAGGAGCGCGGTCTGCTGGGCGGGTACTGGATGGCGGCACATCCAGTGCGTCCGCTGGCGACAACGCGGGCGCAGATCAACTTCGACATGATCGGGCGCGACGAGAAGCCGAGTCCGCAGACTGACGGTCTGATTGAGATTCCTGCGGATACGTCGAACCGCCTGAACCTGATCGGCGCACTGTACTCACCCGAGTACAACCGCGTGGTGGTGGAAGAGAACAAGCAGGTCGGCCTGGTGTTGGATGACCGTTTCGATCACGAGGCGGCGTTGAATATCTTCTTCCGCTCCGACCAGTTTCCATTTGTGCTGCACAACGTTCCAGCGTTCTGGTGGTTCACCGGCTTCCATCCGGATTATCACCACACTTCGGATTCGGTGGAGAAGATCGACTATCCGAAGATGGAGAAGATTCTGAAGCTGGCGTATCTCTCCGCGTGGCGGTTTGGCAACGATGCGCAGACTCCTGCGTTTATTGTGTCGCCCAAACCATAAGAGGGATCCCATGACTTGGATGCCCCCGGGTCCCCAAAGCGGACCCGGGGCACCGGTTTGTGTCTCGCGAGAGGTTGCACAATGCATGGTGCAACCTGATTTGAGGCCTAATCCCCATTTGCACCTGACCCCAAAGTGGGGTAAACTTTCTAAGTTTGGCGATGCGGCCGTTTGTCCTGGGGCTGGAGTCCTGAAGACTGGACTTGGTGAAGGATAGAAGGCGGCTTGGAAGCAGGCCTGTTTCGCCCCTTGCAATACCAATGAGATTTCCGGACAGAGTGCCATAGTGTGCGACTGTCTGTGGAGGGTTTGACCATGTACGCAGTGATTCGCACCGGCGGTAAGCAGTACCGCGTTGCTCCCGGCGAGACCGTGAAGATCGAGAAGCTGGCCGTTGACGGCGCAGTTGAGTTTTCTGATGTTCTGGCCGTGAGCCCGGAAGAGGGCAAGTTCGAGAAGCTGGACGGCGCCAAGGTACTGGCCGAGGTTGTCAGCGAAGGTCGCGGCGACAAGATTCTGGTCTTCCACTACAAGCGCAAGAAGCAGTACAAGAAGCTGCAGGGTCACCGCCAGAGCTTCGTTGAGGTCAAGATCAACGAGATTCAGGTGAACGGTAAGAGCTTCAAGGCTTAAGATTTGATTTCGGCCGGGAACGCCCGGCCCATGAACGAGGGTTCAAGGCAATGGCACATAAAAAAGGTGGCGGTAGTTCTTCTAACGGACGCGATTCAAACGCACAGCGGCTTGGCGTCAAGGCGTTTGCCGGTCAGGTTGTGACGGGCGGCAGCATCATCGTGCGTCAGCGCGGTACACCGCTGAAGGCCGGTCTGAATGTCGGCCGCGGCAGCGATGACACGTTGTTCGCCAAGGTCGACGGCCGCGTGAAGTTCACCGACCGTGGCCGCATGGGACGCTTCGTCTCGATTGAGACTGTCTCGGCCTAAGCAGGTTTGTGGTCAAGCAAAAGCCCCGCTCTGCGGGGCTTTTGCTGTTTAGAGCATTTTCGCTGTTGCTGGGTAGCCCGAAAGGCTATGCAGCGGCATTTTCATTGCGGAAAACGCCCATAGATGCGGAGACCTCCACTACACCAACAGGGAAAATGCTCTAGGGATTTTTCGCCGTGGCAACCTTCTCTGCTACATCAAGTGGCGGGGATGTAGTGCGGTTCCTGAGCCATTCCACGGTGACGCCCTTGGCGGAGCGCTTTTCCGGCGGCAGGTTTTTCAAATCTGGCATGTATACCTCGATACCGGCCTTTTCTGTCATGCGGGTGGTTCCATAGACGAGCTGCGCCTGGTAGTTGGTCAGGTCGAGATCGAACCATGGATCGTCGGACGCGTCGACCATGGTCAGGTCAGCCTGTCGCATGGTGAGTTTGCCGAAGTCGAGTGAACCGCCTACCAGCCGCAGAAAGTTATGCCACTGCGCCAGTTTCTCCTCGTCCATGTTGGCGTTGCCGTAGACGACCTTCAGCTCGTCGCCCGAAGGGGTGACACTGGTGATCTGTCCATGAATGTGCGGTGGAGGAAGGAACCGTCGCGTATCGAGATAAAGATCATTTTCCGAGACCTGCACGCCCGCCACACCGGCCTTGGGCACGAGGTCATCGGCGTTGACATGAAAGACACCGAGCAGACCCTTCATCGGAATCTTGAGGACACTGATCTTATTCAGATGGAACTTGAGGCGTCCATCCGGGAGAGGAGACAGCGCCCCCTGGAGTTGCACTGGCAGTGGCATCAGTTTGTGCAGCGTTCCATGGACCTGAATCTCACCGTTCTTGTTCTCGCCATCCTTATTCTCGATGGAGATGTTGGTCAGCGGCGGTTTTCCGGTCTCTCCTGAGTTGAGGTAGTCAGCGATATCCGCGAGCTTGACGTTGATGACGCCTTTCTCGATCTCCAACAGGAACGACTCCGGCAGATCGAAGGAAGGGTTCTGGCCTGTACGGGTAGAGCGCATTTGTCCACGGATCCAGCGGACGTAGACGCGAAAGTGTGGACCTTTGCGAAGGATGAGGTTATGCGCGTAGAGGCGCGTAGGCTCGTGCCGGTCCGTAGCGGGCATCGTGCCGGAGGGCTGCTCTGAGTCCGGGGAAAGGACGTAAGCCCGGCTTTGCCGGCCCAGCCAAAAGATGAGGGCAAATGCCGTCAGAGCGAGCAGACTCCACGCGACTGTACGTGGGAGAGAGTGCAGCATCATGCGTAGGTAGATGCGGAACAGCGAATTTTCTTTTTGTGTCACCACATGAAAAAATAACGAACCTGTCCGTCTCGCTCTGTCGCCTAGTGGTCATTGCGGCGAGCGCTCCTGTACCCTGCTGGGCATGGCGATAAAGACGTTTGTGGCGGCACTGGCCGCCCTGCTCCCCCTGTCTGCGGCGGCGTATGCGCAGAATGAACGTAACCCGGCAACTCCTCTCATTGCGTTTGATCCTTACTTCAGCGTCTGGTCGATGGCCGATCATCTCACTGACCAGAACACCAGGCATTGGACCGGAACGGAGATGCCAATACGGGGCTATCTCCGCGTCGACGGTACCGCGTATCGCTGGATGGGGCGGAGCCCGGGATCGGTTACGGCAATGGAGCAGAAGGCTCTGCACGTGACACCGACGCAGACGGCGTACACCTTTGAGGGTGGCGGAGTCCGGCTGCAGGCGACCTTTCTTTCTCCGAGCCTGCCAAATGATCTGGAGTTGCTGGCACGGCCGGTCACCTATCTGACCTGGCAGATTTCTGCTACCGATAGCAAACCCCATACGGTTGAGCTCTATCTGGGTGTCGATACGCGTATCGCGGTCGACACGCCCGATCAGCAGGTGACGTGGCAGCGGGCTCGGGTAAGCGGGATGGACGTGTTGAGCACGGGGTCCGTCGAACAAAGAGCCCTGGCGCGTGCAGGCGATAATCTGCGCGCCGACTGGGGCTACTTTCATCTTGCGGTTCCTGCGGAGACGCAGACGGTGACCTCGCTCGGAGCCGACAGTGCGGCGCAGTTTCTGAAATCGGGTAGCCTGCCGCAGGATGATGACCTGGATCAGCCGCGCGCAGCCGGTCGTTCTCCCCAGCTTGCGGTTGAGATGAAGCTGCAGGTTTCCGCATCGCAGACGGTGGAGCGTCACGTCGGCTTGGCCTTTACGCAGCCTCTGGCAATCGAGTATCTGAACCGCCGCCTCAAGCCCTATTGGGCACGCGACGGGAAGACCCCGCAGGCAATGTTGACCCAGGCGATGCAGGAGTATGCGTCGGTTGTCACGCGATCAAAAGAGTTCGATGAGAAGCTGACGGCGAAGCTGGTAAAGGATGGCGGCCCGGTGTATGCGCGCCTGGCCACGCTTGCCTTCCGTCAGACCTTGGCGGCCAATGGGCTGGCAGCTGATCTGGATGGTTCGCCGCTGCAATTCCCGAAGGAGAACTTCTCCAACGGCTGCATTGCAACGGTGGATGTGCTGTATCCATCCTCGCCGTTCTTCCTGTACTTCAACCCGGCGTTGCTGGAAGCTCAGCTCAAGCCCGTAATGGAGTATGCCGCGTTGTCGCGTTGGAAGTTCCCCTTCGCACCGCACGATCTGGGAACGTATCCGCTGGCGAACGGACAGGTTTATGGAGGCGGAGAGCGCACCGAGGATGACCAGATGCCGGTGGAAGAGAGCGGCAACATGCTGCTGATGATTGCGGCCATGGGGCGCGCCCAAGGAGATTGGCACTTTGCCAAACAGTACTGGCCGCTG
>JAEKKE010000646.1 GCA_019510535.1 Acidobacteriota bacterium | reverse complement strand
GCTGAAGGCCACCGCCTTGCCGAAGTAGCGCTCCAAAGCCGGCAGGATGTCTATCAGGCATTGAAGTCCCGAACTCCCGCGCCCGTTAGCCCCAATGAACCCGTCGAACTCATACGGCGTGATGGCAGCCCGGAACCGCCGCCGTCTCAACCGGATAATCCGGAACCGGCGCCTTCCAGCGCGCCGTTGCCTCGCTAAGCTGCCTCTATACGCAGCCATGATCACTCAAAGGATGCTCCCAGGAATGCCTAACTCCCGCCTGCCCGATACCGCAAGTGACACCATGGACATACTCTCTCGGCTGGTCCTATCGCCAACGGCGAGTCTGTCCTCTCTCATCCCCCGTTTGCAGATGAGCACGGCTCAACTCGATGAGCTGGTGTCGCTGGCGCATGCCAACCACGTGGTCGTCCGCGGAATGGAGGCTCTACAGGCCATCTGTGCCGCGTTTTCTGAAGCCGGTCTTGACGTAACCGTCATTAAGACCCTGGATCACTGGCCTGACTTCGGAAGCGATATGGATCTATATACGAACGCTGCTCCAGATGTGGTGCTGGCTTTGATGCAGCGACAGTTCGAGGCCACAATCGCATCGCGCAGCTGGGGAGATCGCCTGGCAGGGAAGTGGAACTTCGAGATTCCCGGTCTGCCTGAGGCCGTCGAGATCCACATGTGCCGCCTTGGACAGACGGGGGAACATCTGACACTGGCAGAAAATATCCCAGCGCGGTCACGAGCGGTGGAGTTTGATGGAAAAAGGTTTCGCGTAACGTCAGCTTCTGACCGGATCATGATTTCAACCTTGCAGCGCATGTACCGCCACTTCTACTTCCGTCTGTGCGACATCGTGGACTCTGCAGGGCTGGTAGCCTCCGGCGCCCTGGACTATGAGGACCTGAAACGTTCCGCGCAACAAAGCGGAATCTGGGAGGGGGTTGCCACCTACCTCGTACTGGTCTCGGATTACGTTTGGAAGTACACCGGCTCCCATCTCGTACTCCCCAAGTTTGTACGAGATGCCGCCCGCTTCGATGGAAAGGTTATGTACTGCGGAAAGAGCTTTTTGCGCGTACCCATCGTGCCGCAGTCGGCGGAGCTCTACAGACTGCAGTTGCTGGACACGTTCAGGAAGGGCGAAATCAGCAGCGGCGCCCGCCTGGGGCTTTTGCCGTGGCTTGCAACGGCTGCGGCAATCGGACACAAGATCACCGGTAGTGACAAGGGAATCTGGTGAGCTCTTCCGGTTCTGCCTGCACAACCTTGTGCGGGTTTGCAGCAACAAATATTGCACATGTATTTGTGACATGTGTGGTCCATAGTAAACAGGAAAGTTATGTGGCCCTCCCAAGTCATCTTTATGGAACGCTAATTTCCCTGTCTGGAGTTGGGCTCTATGTCCCATCCGTATCTCAGCATCATAATTCCCGCCTACAACGAAGCTAACCGGATCGGCAATACGTTGAGCCTCATCCTGAAATGCATTGAGGCGCGTGGCTGGGACGCTGAGTTGCTGGTGGTGGACGATGGTTCCACGGATCGGACGGCTTCAATTGTCGAAGCGTGGATGGACCGCTATCCGCGTTTGCATCTGATCAAAAATCTCAAAAACCGTGGCAAAGGATACTCCGTCTATCGCCAGATATTCGGCCGTTGCTTCAACTACGTTACGAGAGTTGTGACTGGTCTCTCCTTCAAAGACACGCAGTGCGGGTTCAAGGCATTCAAACGGGATGCAGCACAGGTTATCTTCCGTCTGCAGACAATCGAGCGCTGGGGATTCGATCCGGAACTGCTGTTTATCGCGAGTAAGCTTGGCTACCGCATTGCTGAGGTTCCAGTTACATGGGGACATGATGATCGTAGCCGTATCAGCTATCTCAGGGATGGCGCCAAGATGCTGGAAGAGATGGCGATCATACGATTCAATGCGGCTGCGGGCCGCTATAGCCAGGCGATCGCGGCGATGAGGGATACCAGCAACCTGGTGACCGCGCCTTCTCGTCCTATCGAGAGATCGAAACAACCTGCAATTGCTCAATAGCGAATATGAGTCACTACCTATCGCCTCTCACGTATGGCTACTCGGCATGCGCGAGGGGCGTTCTTCTTTATCCGGTCGCACCTCGATGACTGTATCTCTGCCCACAGGGATCTGGAGCACTCGTGAGAAATGCAAATGCTGTACTCGAACCCAACAGGAAACACTCCTCCTCTTCATTGCATCCAAATACTCGAACCACATCCTGCGATAGCAGAAGAACTGAGGATGTAACTATCATGGGAATCTCGCAAACGTTACCTGCCTTTGATCGAACGCAACCCCAAGCGAAAAATTCTCAAGACTACAAAGTCTTGAGTGGCGATCTGTCCCAGGTTACCGAGAAGAGTGTGCTTGCTTCTCTCATGGAGAGCCTGCACGATGTTATAGCGCCACCGAAGGCTCCTCCGCTACATACCACATCGCGGCCCATTGTTCTGCCCGACCGCATG
>JAEKKE010000228.1 GCA_019510535.1 Acidobacteriota bacterium | reverse complement strand
GATGAGCCGTCTTCCGGTGGGAGCAGCGGGCTTCAGCCCGCTGATTTTAGCTAAAGAATATGTCGGGCTTTAGCCCTGGGTCTTGTCTGTGGATCAACTTAAAGGCCCAGGGCTGAAGCCCTTGTCTCTCTTATTCCTTAATCAGCGGGCTGAAGCCCGCTGCTCCCACCCAAATCCAGCCTGTGCCTCAATAGTCGAATTCTTCAAAACGATCCTGATGACCTCTCATCGCCAACGATGAACACCCTTGCCAACGCGCATGTCTCGAAATAGGACAGTGCTAAAGGTAACTAGTGCGACGATCGTAGCAACATCGTACGGCTTCACTCATGCGCACCTTCCCAGACCCGCGCAGGCCGCCTAAATTGCAGTATTTGTTGAAGAAACCCCTCGAAACCGCTTCAAATGCGGCGGCCAGATACGCCGATTTCTAGCGTACTAAAAAAATATGTCGCAATACCTCTGTTTCTCTAATGGCCATGACCAGAGTGCCGATAGGGAGAGTGAATGACTTTCCTAAGGAGCCCTCTCATGAAGTACGCCTTGTCACCTAAGTCTTCTCTGGTGCTTTTCGCCGCTGGTCTATTCTTCCTGACCACCAACTCTCTTCACGCGCAGTCGCGGAAGGCTGTGTCGAAGACCCCTCCCACCTATCCCGCTCTCGCCAAGCAGATGCACATTGGCGGCGTGATCCGCGTTGCTGCAACCGTCGATGCAGGTGGCAACGTTCTGAAGGCCGAGTCGGATAGCCCGAACAAGATGCTGGTTTCCGCGGCTGTCGATGCTGTGAAGCGTTGGAAGTTCGCTCCCGGCGACGCAACCGAGACGGTCACCGTAGAGATCAACTTTGAAGCAAACAACTAGTCACTGCTCTGAAGAGCAGTGCTAGTTGTTCACCACACACTGTCGCCATTGAGACACTGATCATCCCTTTTTGGAGTTAACTGTAATGGGCATTAGAGGCAAACTTTTCTGGAGCATTGGCGCCCTCGCGCTCGGGTATGTCTTTTTCTTTGCGCTGATGGCGATCACCACATCCACGGTACAACGCCATCTTCACGTAGCGTCGGACTTCCTGTTCCCCGGCGCTTCCAACCTCCAGCTCGCGGAGTCCAGTTCCCAGCGAGTAGCGAAGTCCTACAAGGACGCTTTGATGTTGCAGGATCCGTCGGCACTGAACACCGGCGACACGGAGACCCGGGCCGTTCTCAGCGCCCTGGAAGCTGCAAAGGAGAAGCTCTCCTATAACTCCACTTACGGCCAGAAGGCGAGTGAGCTGATCGCTCGCTATCAGGAGCTGCATGAGCGCGCTCGCGGTGCGTATGCGAAGGCGATTGCCAACCCGGCAAGCGCTGATCCGAATATGCTCGCGACACTCGACCGCGACCAGGCGGCGGTAGACAAAGCCATCGACGAGCTTCGCACCGAAGTGGGCACCACGAGCTATCGTGCGGAGTTGGAGTCGGTGACCTCGGCTAACCACGTTCAGGCGGTGCTGGGCATCGCGCTCTTCCTGCTGGCCCTGGTTGTCGCCGGCGGCTCCCTGATCATCATGGAGCGGAAGGTCAGTGCTCCTCTGCGTGAGCTTGCCAAGAACCTTGCACTGCGCGCCAACCGTGTATCGGATTCCGCGGACCAGGTTTCAGAGTCAAGCGAGAGCCTCTCACAGAGCTCCTCACGCCAGGCTTCTTCCATCGAAGAGATCTCTGCTTCTTCAGAAGAGATCCGCGCCATGGCACAAGCCAGCAGCGATAGCTGCAGCTCGACGGCTGAGCTGGTGGCCATGTCCGAGGCGAAGACCATTGAGTCCAACTCCTCGCTCAACGAACTGATCCGCGCCATGGAAGGCATCACCGCCGCCAGCGGCAAGATCTCGAAGGTAATCGCCATCATCGATACGATCGCATTCCAGACCAACATCCTCGCACTGAACGCTGCGGTTGAAGCGGCCCGTGCAGGCGATGCCGGTCTCGGTTTCGCGGTCGTCGCCGAAGAGGTCCGTACCCTGTCGCAGCGCTGCGCCGAAGCAGCCCGCGATTCCGCTGAGCTGCTTGGTGAGTCGATCTCCAAGTCGCAGAGCGGTAAGGCAAGACTCGACGACGTGACGGCGGCCATCGCCGGCATCACCGAAGAGTCTTCCAAGGTCAAGCGCCTGGTCGACGAGATCAACCTCCGCAGCCGTGAGCAGACACAGGGCATCATCCAGATCTCCCGTTCGCTCTCCGGCATGGAGACTCTCACGCAGCAGTCGGCTGCAAACGCGGAGTCCAGCTCCTCGGTTGCATCGACACTGAAGACGGAGTCGCGCGCCCTCAATGAGAGCGTTCGTATCCTGAGCGCAGTCGTCGAAGGCAAGACCCAGCTCGACAACAAGAGCGCACTCAACGCGTGGGACATTCAAACCCAGTTCGAACCAGCCTGAGTCTTGGGTTTCAAAACGAAATAGCAAAACAAAAGACGGTTCGAGCGATGCTCGAACCGTCTTACTTTTAACTTCATCTCCTCTTACACGCGGCGGCGTTATACCCGGCGGGCAAGGACAAGAGTAATGTCGTCAGGCTGCTCGGCGTCGCCGATCCAGGCATCGAGCGCCTGCAGCACCTGCGCTGAGATGACATGCAGCGGCTCGTTGCGGTAGCTCCACACCACTTCCAACAGGCGCTGCTCCCCGAATTCGCCAAAGTCGTTCTCCGGCTCCGTAACACCGTCGGAGTAGCCGATGAAGATGTCGCCGACCTGCAGCGTGACGGCGTCATCCATGTAGTCCATGTTGTCCATCAGGCCGACGACGGTACCGCCCTTATCGAGCCGATGAACGGAACGATCGCGGCGCAACACGAGGGGTGGCAACTGGCCGGCATTGGAGTAAGTCAGGCGTGAGCGCGCGATGTCGTACTGTGCCAGGAAGAGGGTGGCATACTTCTCCGGCTGGGTGCTTCGATAGAGGTGGCGATTGAGCAGGCCGAGAATATGTCCGGGCGAATCGAAAAGGTCTTCGCAGTGATCCCGCCTGAGATGGGGCTGTTGGCTCAGCTCTTCACTGGCAAACCGGTAGGCTCGCACAGCAGAGTGCAGCGTCGCCATCAGCAGCGCGGCGGAGATTCCCTTACCGCTAATGTCGCCGATCGCGATGCCGAGGCCGGTGGGAGGCTGGCTCTCGTCCTCGAAGACGAGGAAATCGTAGTAGTCGCCGGAGACGGTTCGCGCCGGCCGGCAGACACCATGCAGCTCCAGGGAAGGAATCTTCACATTGCTGGAGGGAAACAGGTTGGCCTGCACCTCCTGCGCGATGGAGAGCTCGTTCTGCATTCTCTCCTTCTCCTGCTGCTCGACCAGCAGACGCTGCAGCGACCCGCTCATACGGTTGAAGGCCCGGCTGAGCTCCGCAAGCTGATCGGTGCGCGTGACATGGATGCGGTGAGCCAGCTCGCCACGATCGATGGCCAGGGTCGCTCCGTAGAGATCGGAGACGGATGCCGTAATCGTGCTGCTGAGCCGCATCGCCATGTAGAGCGCAAACGCCTCTATAAACGCGAACAGGATGCAAAGAACGATCAGCAGAATGCGGAAGAACTCCGGCATCAGGCCTTCGATCGAAACAGCGAAGAGCTGTGTATAGAGCAGTGACGGACGGGAGTCGACCTCGACCGGCACGTTCTCTTTCGCTGCCGTGTCCCACACCGTCATCGGGATGGTCGAGAAGAAGTACACCGGAACGTCGAGCAGGTTCACCGCTCCAGGAAACGATCCTCCGGAGACGCTCTGAGCCTTTTCGTCGGTTCGACGAGCCATGGTGAGGTTCGTCCGAAGCGTGCTGCCTGACGACTCTGCTAATACCGGAACCAGCGATGCGCGGCCGAGGCCCAGCGCCGTGAGTTCCATAATGCGTTTGTCCAGGGGGACACTGCGCACAACGGTGACGATCTGTCCATTACGCGAATGGCGCTGCGTGATCGCCGCAAGATAGAGACGGCCATCATCGATCACAATTCCGTGGAAACCTTCGTGCGGCGGCGTCCAGGCCGGCAGGCCAAGCGGCGAGTGCTCCATGCCTGCTTCGGGCGCCAACAGAGCCGGAAGACGATCGATAAAGATGGCAATCTGCCCGCGCTCCATCTCTGCTTTGTCCAGGCCCAGCAAGCTGGGATCGAGGTTGTGCGGGTCCACCTTCGTCTCTGGCCGTGCGATCACACGTGCAAAGTGCACGGCGCAGTCGGTGTTCTCCGTCTGCATCTGATCCAGTTGCGTCTGGATACGTTGCCCCACCAGGTGAATCGCGAACTGTCCGGCTGCCACGTAGGCGGAGATGAGCACCAGCGTGACGAAGAGCACGACCGGCGCCAGGCCGATCAGCAGATAGGTGATCGCAAGCTTGTTGCGCAGGCTCCAGAGAAAGCGCATACGCAACTGGCGAATGCCCCAAGGAATCGCACAGACCAGAAGCAAGCCGCCGACGAGAATCCAGAGGTCTCGGGCAGTGCCACCGAGCGCATTCTGCAGCCGGCTGACGGGCCACAGCAGCAGAAACACGGTCGTCAGCAGCGCGACAAGGCGCGTCAGAACCGACCAGCTTCGCCATGCAGCCTTTAGATCGACACTCATGCCTCCGTCGCCTCTTTCCGCTCCGCGAGACGGGCCGTGCGCACGGCATACCGGTTCGCGGAAAAGTGTCCCCCGGCCAGCAGTAGCAGGCCGGAGAGAAAGGCCCACGTCATCAACCCCACCGAGATATAGAAGGGGCCGTAGACACTCGGGAAGTCCAGCCACGGCAACGCCTTCACATACACCACCTTGGCGAGCTGCCACAGCAGGCCGACCACAATGGCTGTTGGCATTACAGCGGCTGCTGGAATCTTCCGGTTGGGCAGCAACCAGTAGATCAGAAAGAAGAGCAAAATGCCCGCGACGACGGAGAAGATCTTCAGCAACGTGTGCGAGATAAAGTTGAAGACCCAGTTGTCGCTATGGCCGAAGAAGATCCAGCTCAGCAGCGACCGCTGCCCGGCGGTGCCGGCGACCGAGGCCATGGCGAGCACACCCACCGCTGCGGCCAGCCCCAGGGAAACGGCCTGATTATGCAGGTAGTTCCGGTTCTCTTTCACGCCCCACACGGCATTCAGCGCCACCTCCAGCGGCAGGAAGACTCCGGTAGAGGTAATCAGCAGCATGACGATGGAGAACACCTGCACGCCCTTACGGGGATGCGCGAGAAGCTGCATATTGCGGACGATGAAGTCCTGCCCCACCGGCAGCAGGTTGTGCATCATGTCGCCGACAACGGCCTCCATGGCTCGGGAATGAAAGAGGTTCCGGCTCAGCGACAACATCATCACGATGAACGGAAACAGCGACAGGATCACCTGTGCGGCAACGCTGAAGGCGTAGGTATGGACCTCGGTTTTGGTGAGATATTTCAGCAGCGCCCGGAGTTGCGGCCAGGAGCCCCCTTCCAGAGCGGCAGGACGCTCCGCCAGCTCGTCGGCGGACATGGACGCGGGATCGCGAGGTTCCTCACTGGGTGGAAGAATGGATGGCATCGGCAGCGGAATCCGCAAACTTTGATGC
>JAEKKE010000645.1 GCA_019510535.1 Acidobacteriota bacterium | reverse complement strand
CTCCTGGTAGGTCCGTCGGGCTGCGGCAAGACAACGCTGCTGAGTGTGCTCGCAGGAATTCTGGATGCAACGTCAGGTGACGTCGACGTCTTCGGAACACGCATCGATCAGCTTAGCCAGCAGGAGAAGACACAGTTCCGGCGCGACAACATCGGGTTCATCTTTCAGCAATACAACCTTCTGCCTACCTTAACAGCCGCGGAGAACGTCGCGATTCCGCTGCTGATTCACAAGGTGGATTTCGATGAAGCTGTGGCGAAGGCGCGGGTGTATCTCGAGAAAGTGGGGTTGGCGGACCGTGCAGACTTTCTCCCCTCGCAGCTCTCAGGTGGACAGCAACAGCGCGTGGCCATTGCGCGCGCTCTGATTACCGAGCCGCGCCTGATTGTGTGCGACGAGCCGACAGCGGCGCTCGATGGCGAGACGGGAAAGATGATTCTCGAGATGTTTCGCTCGACGGCGCTGACAAACGACCGGGCCATTGTGGTGGTAACCCATGACAGTCGTATCTTTCCCTACGGTGATCGAATCGCCGAGATGCTGGATGGGCGGATTCTTTCGATTCACGAGAATGAATTTACGCCGGCTCATAGTAAGGAGAAAATTCAATGACAAAGTGGCTAAGCATAGTAGGCCCGTTGCTGGGATTGGTTTTGATTGCCGCGTGGGTCACGGCTTCGGCACGCCGCGTACCGCATGAGAAGGCTCTGGCTGCGCCGCCCACAGCTCCGTATGAGAACTCGATTGCGGCAACAGGAATCGTCGAAGCCTCAGACCGCAACTACAATCTGGCGCCGCCGGTCTCTGGGCAGTTGAGCATGCTGTACGCGAAGGAGAACGACATCGTCCACCGTAACGACAAACTCTACACCATCGATGACCGCGAGCAGCGCACGGTTGTTGAGCAGGCGGACGCTAATGTCGTGAAAGCGCGTGCACTGGTGCAGACGGCTCAGGCCGATATCCTGACGCAGCAGGCAAACGTGAACAGCGCCACAGCTGCTGTGGATACGGCGAAGGCTACCTATGAGGATGCTGCCCAGATTGCCGAGCGCAATGAAGGGCTGCATCAGGGTGGGGTTATCTCCGACCAGGCAAACATGACCAGTGCAAAGACGCGTGATGCCGATCGAGCCCGCTGGCAGCAAGCCGCGGCGCAGTTGAAGCAGGCTGAAGCGCAACTGCACAATGCCGAGGCTGCGCTCGCGGAACAGCAGGCAAACCTGCAGACGATGATCGCCACGCGCAACCAGCAGAAAGTTCTGCTCGACAAGATGACAGTACGCGCGCCTGCGGATGGAAAGATCCTGCAGATCAACAATCGCGTGGGTGAATATCTCTCCAGTACATCCGGCACTTCACCCGT
>JAEKKE010000644.1 GCA_019510535.1 Acidobacteriota bacterium | reverse complement strand
ATCCAGGGCAACAGATGCATGGATGCCGCGGTCGGCCGAATCCACGAATGATGCAGGCCAGCAGCAAGCCAGTCCAGCTCGGTCTTCAGTGGAAAGGCAGTCACGCCGCTGAGGACCAGCCCAACGATGAAGAGGGCGAGCCAAAACCGGAGGCGGCGGAGAGCGTCGGCGGGCGTCATAAACTCCTGTCCAGACTAAGGGCAACGGTCGAATGCGTCGATGCTGCTGCATCGGGCGGTCACTGAAAGGCCACCAAAGCGGCGATCCCTGCTATAGAACTCCTCCAGCGCCGCGTCGAACTCCGCCTCATCGAAGTCGGGCCACATGCAGTCTGTAAAGTACAGCTCCGCATAGGCCGACTCCCACAGGAGAAAGTCAGAAAGCCGCTTTTCGCCTCCGGTGCGAATAAGAAGATCCACATCGCTGTTGTCGCCCATGAGTCGTTGTGACAGCACCGGCTGGCACATGGTTTCATCCGCCGACAAAGCCATCCGTGCTGCGGCGCGCGCGATTGTCTCCCTGGACGAGTAATCGATTGCGACACAGAGGTCGAGACAGTCTCCTGCTGCCGTCAACAATTCGGCTTTTTCAATTGCGTCGCCGACAACGGGAGCTAAACGGTCCCGCCGGCCGATAGCCTGCAGTCGCACACCTCGCTGGCGGAGTCGGTTGGTTTCGAGCCGGAGAAATGCACGCAGCAGCCAGAAGATACCCTGCACCTCCGCAGTTGGACGACGCCAGTTATCTGAAGAGAAGGCATACAGCGTGAGGCGGGCGATTCCATGGTCCAGAGCGCGATCGACAATACGGCGGATCGATGCCACTCCGGCACGATGGCCGGCGGCGCGGGGTAAACCGCGCCGCGTCGCCCACCGGCCGTTGCCATCCATAATGATGGCGACGTGCAGTCCATCGTGCGTCATCGTGTGCCTTCCTGATTGACTGGCACGGAGCTTGACGCACCCGAGACAGATCCCCACCAGTCGATCGTCCGCGTGAAGTACATCGCTGCGGCTACGACGAGGAAGCTGGCGACTGAGCCGACCAGGAGCGCATTGTCCTCCAGTGTGAGCAGTAGATAGATCATCGTGTACAGCAGCGAGAAGATAGCGAAGGCTCGCACTCCCTGCATGCGGCTTTCGAAGATCCATGCGGCGTTGACGGACAACAGACTCACCGTAGCGACGCCCGCAATCAGGAATCCGTAGTTGAAACCGATGCGTTCCGCGAAAGAAAGCAGCAGAAGATAGAAGATAAGCTGTGCGATGCCAACCAGCACGTACTGCGCAGGGTGCACGCTCTTCCGTGTGGTTGCCTCAAAGACAAAGTAGGAGAGAAAGACCATGCCAAGGAAAAGAAGCGCGTAT
>JAEKKE010000643.1 GCA_019510535.1 Acidobacteriota bacterium | reverse complement strand
GCTGGGTATCCCGCGAGGAACGTGCAGCGGCGTTTTCATTGCGGAAAACGCCCATAGATGCATAAGCCCTGCACTACACCCACAGGAGAAATGCTCTAGCGGCGGTAGCGTTACACTCATAGGGTGAAAACGAAGATGTTGTTTGCACCTCTCATGGCGATCGCGCTCGCCTCGACCGTCGCTGCGCAAGACACCAAAGCGTTTCTCGGCCGTTGGGATATGACCGTTACCCCCGCCACCGGCAAACCATATCCGCAGTGGATTGAGCTGACGGAGAATGGCGGCAAGATTGAAGGTCGCGTTCAGCCGAAGGGCGGCGGATGGCATCCGATCTCGGACGCCCACATCGAATCGGGCAAACTGATCGTGGGTGTAGGAGAAGCAACGAATTGGGAGCTCACCTCTCCCAGCGCAGGCAAGCTGACGGGCACCGAGAAGCACGGCAACACCGATGGCCCGGCACTCGCCGGCGTGAAGGCGCCTTCGCTGGATCGGCCCATGCCGAAGAAGTGGACCAAGCCCCGGCCTCTGTTCGACGGCAAGGATCTGAAAGGCTGGGAGCCGATTGGCAATGTCGACAACAACAAATGGGTGGCACGCAATGGCGAGCTGGTGAATGACAACCCGGAAGTTCCCGGTCAAAAGACCCACGGTGCGGCCAACATCATGAGCACCGAGAAGTTCCAGGATTTCAAACTGCATATCGAAGTGAACTGCCCGGAAGGTGGCAACAGCGGCATTTATCTGCGCGGCCGCTATGAGGTACAGGTCGGCACCGAAGGCGGCAAGCTGCCATCGCATGAGATGGGAGCGATCTACAGCCACTATCCGCCACCGGCGGGCTCAGAGCTCGGTCTCGGAAAATGGACGACCTTCGATATCACTCTGGTCGGCAGACACGTAACGGTTTTGCGCGATGGCAAGATGTACCACGACAACGTCGAGATCCCCGGCCCGACCGGTGGCGCTCTTGATAGCAATGAGGCCGAGCCCGGGCCGTTCTATCTGCAGGGCGATCACCACGGCGTCATTCGATACCGCAACATCACCATCTCCGTTCCGGCAAAGTAAGAACCTGTTCTGGACATACATCCGCCGGCTGCCTGCCAATGATATCCAACTGATAGACAGCCGGCGCGACATTTAAAGCACATCGATACCTAAGTACTGACCGATACCAATGTCTAATTGGTTCCGGTCGGCCCCTCTGGTGAGATCACTGAAGCATAGAGATATGCAATCACGTTCTTACTGGAGACGCCGTATGGTACAGCACAATGGATCTGTCATTTCCGCGCCGACTTCGAGCCGCCGCAGCTTTCTGATATCGTCGGCGGTCACCGGCGTACTGGGTCTGCTGCGCGCAGG
>JAEKKE010000227.1 GCA_019510535.1 Acidobacteriota bacterium | reverse complement strand
TCCGTTCGAGCTTCGACAGGGCAATGTCGTATGGATCGAGAGCCATGAGCCTGAGATAGCGATACGCCCCGGGAAACATCTCAACCAGGCGATCTTCATAATTCTCCGGAATGGACGCTACGGCCACTCGATCGAGGTAGATACGATGCTTCCTATGCAGGGGACGGCCTTGCAGAGCCCGATCCATAAGGCGATCGGAAGCTGTCCGAGGCGCAATATCGATTACGTCGATATCGGCCGTTGATCGCTCCAGGCCATACATCTGCGTCACAACAAATCCGCCGATGCAATCCAGTCGCACTACCGTATCTGCAGCGTCATCCAGATCACGGAAGAACGAGTGCCAGGGTTCAGGAGGATGGGTTTTCGTAGACATGCTTGAGATCCTCCACTTTCAGATCAGTAAGCAGATTCCAATGCTCCGCAGTCTTTGTCCGATGAGACCGAAGCCATCGGCGTTCGGCCTCAGATAGCGATACCTTGCAGAGGGTATCCTCCATGGCGAGCCGCGAACGCTCCAATTTTGAGACCTTCAAGCCAAGGCTTCCGGCGCGGGCAGAGTCACCTTCTGCCTCGGCTACCTCGCCTGCCAGTTGGACTACAAACGCCAGCCGGTTCTGCCGGTCCCGGAGCTTCACCTCTGTCATCAACCATTCCCAGTCCATCTCCGGGAACTGAAACGGAAGCCAGGGCAATGCTTCTGTCACACGCGCGTCCAGTTCCTCGGTATCGAGAGCAAGTAAAAGCAGCTCTGCTGGATTAACCTGCAGACCTCCCCTCAGATAAGCGAAACCTGGATAACCCAATTCTCCCAAAGCGCGCTGAAAGTCCCCTTCTCCAAGCAGCTTTCCAGGCCCTATAGGACGTGCCGTTGGTGGAAGAGCATAGACCTTGAGCGCAGTCAGGGCGAACTCTTCCGAAACAGGCCGAGCCCCACGTTCCACCATAGACAGGTACGCCTGAGTGACACCAAGATGCTCCGCTGCCTCTACCTGCGTCCAGCGGTGGATGGAACGGGCTGTTTTGAGCTCTTTGCCGGTCACCTTCACAATATAACAAATTTTGTTATATTGTTGCGCCAGCGACCTACCCCAATGACAACAAAAGCCCCGCCTTCGGCGGGGCTTTTGTGCGGAGTTCGTTCGAAAGTTATGCGCTGACAGCAGCCACCGGCACACGTGCCGCGGCAGCGACCACCTGAGCCGGAACCGCCGGCTGGTGGGTCTGATGCCCCGTCTGAGGACGATGCACGAAGTGATACGGCGGCCAGGGACCGGAAAGCTGGAACTGGCAATCCTTCATAGTCTGCTGCGCCTGGACGTACTTGTTCTGATAACGCTCTACGCACTTGCGATCGATCAGGTGAGCGATGTCGATCAACAGCTTGCCGGAGTCCAAGCGCTTGCAGGAGATCTCCTCCGACAGCGGCAGGAACATACGGTTCAGTTGCACCGACAGTGCCCGGGCGCGAGCCTGACGCTCACGCTGGCGACCCGCCTGCTCACGCAGACCAGCCAGATACTCTTTGCCGGCACAGCAGGTCTGCATCTTGGAGGCGCCCTCGATATCGTCGACCAGGACCTTCAGATGCATCTCTGCCTTGCCCTGGAAGCGCTCCAGGTTGGCAACAAAGTGGCGATGGTTGGAACGAATCGACCGCCGCAGCGCGTCGTCATCCGTAAACGTAGTGTTGAAACGAAATGGCAGGAGCGTCGTCTGTTTAAAACAGTCGGCGATCACGCGAGCGTGATCCTTCTGGCACTGTTGATCGATGCGTGCTGCATCTTCCTCAGAGTGCTCAGAAACCAGAACAGCGAGGTCGCTCGCCGGAAAGAGGAATACCTGATTTCCAAAGAGACCCTTTACGTTCTCCAGGGGCATCGGACGACGATGACGTGAAAGCTCCGGAAACGCCTGACGTTCAGCGATACAGTATGCATACCAAGACATATTATCTCCGCATAAAACCTTGGGAATCAAATACATCCCTTGGCCGTTATCGACGTATATAGTGCGGTAAAGCTCAACGACGTTTGGCAGCTGGTTCGACCACTATGGCGGACTGAACCGATTGCGAAACGGATACTATGCCCGCCATACAACGTTTGGCAAGCAGATGTTTGGTTGCGGGTTTGAAGAAAAAACCGAAGGCACCAGCGGCCTTCGCTCGGTCTCCCTTTATCCCTTGCGGTTCAAACGCATCGAGGGGGTTCGCCAGCCGAAGAAATTCGATAAAAGGCGCAGCAGGAAACCCATCGCAGATCCCAGGGTTGAGCTGGTTTCAGGGGACAATCCCAGCCGTTCGGCCGCCAGGTAGGTCGCGGCAGCCGCGGTTGCGGCCAGGGCATACGGCTCACCTCTCTCAAAGACAGCCGGTGTCCGTCCGGTGAAGACGTCACGCAGAGCTCCGCCGCCGACCGCCGTGGTAATTCCAAGCAGCAGGCACGGCAAAAACGCCAGCCCGGCGTCCTGAGCCCGGGTCGCCCCGGCAACCGCAAACAGCCCAAGGGAGACCGCATCGATAAAGAAGATGAAACGCTGCACGCGCGCTCCCACCGCGGAGCCGAAGAACAACGCCAGGCTCGCACCGCCCAGGGCGCAGGTGAGATAAGACGGGTGTTCAAACGAGAGCGGCACGCCCTGCTGCAGGATGATGTCACGGGTTACACCACCACCCACACCGGAGATCATGCCCAGACCCAGCACGCCTATCCAGTCATAGTGGTAGCGCTGGTCGCGCCGCACTGCCAACGCTCCTGCAAACGCACCGACCCCGAGCGCCAGATATTCAATGACGGTCGAGATGGTAGAGCTGCGGATAGGAGCATGCGGCAGCGCAGGCAGCATGGGCTATTTTTTTCCGTCCTCAGGCAGCTTGTCACGCCAGCTGGGCCCGTTAGCCTCCCGGCGTTTGCGCGAATCCTCGGGGTTCGAGATACCTACGAGGGAAAGAATACGAACGATCATATCGATAAAAGACTTCATGGCACGTGCCCTCGTCTGCGTAAGGGAAAGATGACATCATCTTATGAGACTGCCCGTTGATGTGGCTATGGGATGAGGGTCCCGTAACCCGAGACAAAACGCACGAAAACCTATTTTGTTGAGAGGAAATCGCGAGTTCATGTCCCTGTTCAAACGTGTGCGCGGATTGGCGCTGTTTTTTGCCCTGATTCCGGCAGCCATGCCAGCTGAAGATAAGCCAAATGCCAACAAATCAAACCCCGACGTCATGGTCTTTAAAAACGGCGATCAGTTGACCGGAACTCTGGTGCGCGGCGTCGGCGACTGCATCATCTTCAAAAGCGACATCGTCGGTGAAGTCACCGTCCCCTTAAGCAAAATCAAAGAGCTCCGCTCCAGCGGCAGCTTCGCTGTCCTCAAGAAAGACACCCCAGTGAGCCGCACCAATACCCAGACCGGCATGGTCACCATGGACGACAGCACCGTCACCTTGCTGCATCCCATGGGACAGACTGAGACGCTTCCGGTCAGCAACGTGGCCTACATCATCGACCAGAGCGTCTACGACCGCGAACTCGAAAAGAAGGCCGGCCCTCTCTATGGATGGGCAGGCACCATCGCCGCCGGCGCCTCCCTGGTACAAAGCACGCAGCACGGAGGCACCTTTACCGCGGGCGTGAAGCTGGTCCGCACCATCCCCTCGGTGCCTTATTTACCAACACGGAATCGCACCATCTTCAATCTCTCAGAGACCTACGGAAAGCTCACCACGCCGCTCATTCCGCAGACCACGCCGGCGACGCCTGACTCCGTGGTTAAGACCAGCATCTTCCACACCGACCTCGAACGCGATCAGTACGTCTCGAAGAGGTTTTATCACCTGGGCACCACAGCCTTCGACCACAACTTCTCCTCCGGCCTCGACCTGCAGCAGATCTACGGCGCCGGCGTTGGTTGGACACCCGTGCTGGACGCAAAGCAGCAGCTGGATATCAAAAGCGATCTTCACTACGAGAAGCAGGAGTTTGAGGATTCTGCCAGCAATCTAAACCTTATTGGCGCGAGCATTGGCGAAGCCTACAAGCGAACGCTACCGCGTTCCATGATCTTTACCCAGACCCTGCAGCTCCTGCCGGCTTTCAACGAACCCAAGGCTTATTCGGCAAACTTCAGTACCGGGTTAGCGATGCCGGTCTTCAAAAAACTCAGTATGAGTTTCGCCGCCAGCGACGCTTTCCTGAACAACCCGTCGCCCGGCTTCAAAAAGAACACCTTCCAGTTCATCACGGGCGTGGCCTATACACTGCGGTAAACAGAGGAAATCAAAAGCCCGCATCGTCGAGATGCGGGCTTTTCGTTTTTAATCTCCCAACAGATTTCGAACCGGATCGGGCAGATCGCTGCCCGCTTCCTTCAGCAACAACGTGAGCTGCCAGATCTGCTGGCTGCTCAGTTTACCGGCAAAAGCATGGCCGCTCGCCTTAGGACTTCCCTTGGCAATCACCGTATAAATCGCCGACGGCGCCTTATGGCCAACGCCGGATGCACCCGCAACCCAGAACTGCGGAGCTCCACCAGTCCGTGGCTTTCCGCTGGGCGTTCCATGGCACGCAGCACATTGCTTCCGATAAATCGGAGCCGCGGCCTCAAAGACATCCTCGCTGGCGGCAAATGGAGGCTGCCCGGCGGCAACGGCAGCCGGATTCGGGGGCGCCACTTCGGAGGGAGCAGGCGTCTCCGCCTGTGGGCGCGGCTTATCCTGCGGCTTCGACACCGGCGGCCTGCCCGCTGCAGGCGCGGTCTCAGAGCCTGAATTCACTGCACCGCCACCCTCTGCTCCTGGATAGTCGCCGTGGATCCCTACGGAGTTGCGGACGCCGCGCAGCGCCGCCGGATGCAGGTACAGGTAGCCTGCACCCGCGACAAGTCCACCGCCCAGCAGCGCTCCAAGCAGCATGCCGGATGTATTGGAAGCGCCTTTACTCGATCGTTTGGCCATGAATTACGCGCCGGGGATGTTCTAATAAAAGGGTGTGCCGCAAATGCCGGCCCACCTGGTTTGAAACTAACAGAGCAAGAAGGCTGCAGGGGTATCGTTTGATGTTCGGTTTGAAGCGGATCGTGTGCGCGCTGGCCTTGGCCGCGCTGGTGGGAACGGCTTTTCACGGCGAGGCACAACAGGACCGTCGGCAGCGGCGCATGAACGCCAATCGCCAGGCGCGTATCGCCAAAATGATTGAGGACACCTACTCCCACAAGTACGAGGTCTTCGGCGGCATCGGCTACCTGCGCTTCCGCTCGGGTGAGTTCCTGCAGCGCAACAACGAAATCAGCTGGCAGGTCGCGGGTAACTACTACCTGAACCCGCGCTGGGCGGTCGTCGGAGATGTCCGCGGCCACTATGGCAATGCCAAGACGGGCAACGCAAGGAACGCCTGAGTGCGAACGTCAACGTGCTTGGCGGTATGGCGATGGGTAACTTCGACGGCGGCTCCAAGGGCGTTCCCGCTCCTGCACTGGGTCTGTGGAAGACCGGTAACGCCGGCGCCTTTGCCCTCGGCGGAAGCGTGGACTACAGCTTCTACCCGAACCTGGCCTTCCGCTTCGCCCCGACCTACCAGATCACAACCTTCGGCTCCACACTTCAGCACAACGTCGGCTTCAACGCTGGTCTCGTCTATCGCTGGGGCCACCAAGGCAAGTAGGTCTTCCCGCAAATCAAAAAACAAAGCCCGGCTTCGGCTGGGCTTTGTTTTTTGTTTGTCATTTCGCAGTGACCAAAGGGAGCGGAGAAATCTGCTTCTCTAACCTGGGGCGCATCGACAAATTCGATTTGTGCTTTGTTAGAGATTTTGGGTATTCCAAGCCCACCCTAACGTTGTGAGGGTGGGGCACCCGGCCATATAAGCGCTGAAGGCCGGGGTCCCCGGCGAACTTGTTCGCTCGGGTGGAGACGCGTTCTATATCAGCCCCGGGGCAACACACCAGGTTTACTACTCCCCCGCCATCCGTGCCGCATACGCCTCCGGCAAACTTGCCCGCTTGAACTCGCGGTCGATCACCACGTGCACAGTCTCCCCCTCGCAGAGCAGTTCCTCATCCCCAACACGGACTACCTGGTAGCCGATACGGATGATTGATCCGCGAACCTGCTTGACCGTCGTACGGACTGCAATCTCATCGTCGTATCTCGCCGGGCGCTTGTAGCGCGCGTTTACCTCCGCCACAGCGATCAGGATGCCCTCTGCTTCGAGCTGCTTGTACGGCAAACCGATGGAGCGAAGAAGCTCCACTCTGCCTACTTCAAACCAGACAACATAGTTCGCGTGGTACACCA
>JAEKKE010000642.1 GCA_019510535.1 Acidobacteriota bacterium | reverse complement strand
GACGCGAACGCCACGCCCGCCCCACTCTCCGGCAAGGGTGCGCGTAAGCCCGATGAGGCCGTGCTTGGATGCGTTATACGCGGTGCGGTCACTCACCCCGACCAGACCGGCGATCGACGCAACATTCACGATACTTCCCTCTCGCTGCGCGAGCATGATGGAGCCGAAGGCCCGCGAGAGAACGAAAGGCGCGACGAGGTTTACCTCAAGCACGCGACGGAAGGCAGAGGCTTCAATGGTCTCAGCAGGAGCGATGAAGCTGATGCCCGCGTTGTTGACGAGGACATCGCCACGGCCCCAACGTTCTGTGACAAGGGATACAGCCCGCGCGATAAAAGCCTCGTCGGTGATATCACCGATGAGCACTTCCGCTTCAGCTCCGGCCGAACGCACCGCGGAGAGCGTAGCTTGGCAGAGCTGCATATCGAGCAGCAGAAGAGTGTAACCAGCCTCGCCGAGAACCTCGGCAGTTCTGCGCCCGATGCCCTGCGCCGCTCCCGTTACGATGGCAACTCGCATCTCTTCACTCTACTTGAGCGGCCGGGCGTTCTGCATCCGTCAGGCGGTTCCCTTCCCCTAAGCCGACTTATCGGTACCGATGGATGAATCGCGTAGCGGGAGGCAGCGATATGCTACTCTTTTGCTCCCGTGAGGGGTAGGTAGGATCCTCATTTTGACAGACGCTTCATTTAACACCTATGGCCGTAGGATGCTTAGGCTGGTAAAGGCCGACCTCGCCACCACCGGGAAGTCTCATCTTCGTAATGGAACCCCATCGCGCTTCCTGAACTTGAGAGCACTTAACGTCTTTCTTTGCGAGAGAAGCCATCTCGGATTTCAGGTCGTCGCACATGAAATAGAGCTCTTGGGTGCCAATCTCGCTGGATGGGTGTACTGCGGCTTCTCCGGGCGGCAGGGCGAAGATCAGCCAGCCATGACCGGCATCAACGGATTTGAAACCGAGGACATCCCGGAAAAATGCGCGATCCGCCTCGGCGTTTTTACTGTAGAGAATTACGTGCGCCCCAAAAATCATTGTTCCTCCTAAGCGGATATGTGTGCAGTGTCGTTAGCCACTTATCCCATGTCAATGGTTCCTCTCTTCTACCAAACAAAGGGGAACCCATCGATCCTTGACATAGAACGGCGTAAGTCTGGCAGCTTGCGTCGCCGCACAAGTACATCGACAAGGTGAAGTCCTTTAAAAATCGCCGCTAGCTCCTCCGCCTCCCGATTCACCTCCGCCAAACCGAAACTCTGGATTGGTTGGTTGCGGACTTGGCGTTATCGATTGCGGTGTTATCAGACCGAGTACGGCAGAGCCGACGCTCATGGTGTGTTTGTCCTTCCCCGACAAACGCGCGGCCGTGAAGCC
>JAEKKE010000226.1 GCA_019510535.1 Acidobacteriota bacterium | reverse complement strand
ATCGGCGATCCAGTAGTTCATGGTGTCGCCGGCAACCATCTTCACCTTCGGCAACTGCTTGCGCACCTGGAACTGCAATACCGGATCGATGTTCGCCAGGAAGAGATACTCGCTGTCGAGATAGCTGGCAGGAATCTTGGGAGCGAAGGTGCCGAAGACATTCAGATCGGTCGCCAGCGTCTTTGCCTCGTTCAGGTTCTCGACGTAGGAACCGGTCCAGTGGAAGCTCTTCCCCGCGGCATGCTCAATGCCGGTGACATCGATGCCTTTCGAGGTGAGCACAGCTTCGTGCTCGGGAAGGAAATCCTCGCCGACGACACCGACGACCCGAACGGGGGTAAAGAAACTGGCGGCCAGAGAAAAGTGCGTCGCCGCGCCACCCAGAACGTTCTCGCGCTTACCGCTGGGAGTTTCAAGATTGTCGAATGCGACGGAGCCTACTACCAGAATTGCCAATGTTCTTGTTCCTCTTTAGATCTGGGATCTTATTTGCAGCAAGGGATCTTATTCGTACTTGTCGAGCAGCAGCGCCAGTTTGGCGCGTGTCGCCGGGGGAATAACCTTCTTGTCGGTCATAACGGCATACTTCAGAGCCGAAGCGCAGGCACAGGTACGCTCGCCGGTAGGCATGGCCGCAACCGCCGCCTTAACCACCTTGGCCGCATTCGCCGAATTGGTATGCATCACCGCAATGATCTGATCGACGGTGACATCGTCGTGTCCTTCAAACCAGCAGTCGTAGTCAGTGACCATGGCCAGCGTGGAGTAGCAGATCTCCGCCTCGCGGGCGAGCTTCGCTTCCTGCAGGTTGGTCATGCCGATAACATCCGCTCCCCAACAGCGATAGAGATTGGACTCCGCGCGAGTGGAGAACTGCGGGCCTTCCATGCAGACGTAGGTTCCGCCGCGCTTGCCCACCACACCCACTTCCTTGCAGGCCGACTCAAAGGCCTTCGTCACCGTGGCGCAGACCGGATCGCCGAAAGCGACATGGCCAACGATGCCATCGCCGAAAAAGGTAGACGTACGTGCAAAGGTGCGGTCGATGAACTGGTCAGGGATCACGAAATCCGTCGGCTTATGCTCTTCCTTGAGCGAGCCCACCGCGGAGACCGAAAGGATGCGCTCCACGCCAAGCTGCTTCATCGCATAGATATTGGCGCGGAAGTTCAGCTCCGTCGGCAGAATGCGGTGTCCTTTCCCGTGGCGGGCCAGGAAGGCGACCTTTCTGCCTTCGAGTTCCCCCAGCACCAGCGGATCGCTTGGATCGCCGAAGGGCGTGGTGATCTTCTCTTCGCGGATGTTGGTGAAGCCAGGCATGGAATACAGTCCACTGCCGCCGATGATGCCAATCTCTGCCTGCTGCAACGCGTTCATTCTCCTGTTGGGGCCAAACTCTGAGTATATCGTTCAGCAGCGTGGATTCCTGCCTTCATCACTCCCAGGCGGGTGAACCCTGTGACCAGAGGAGCCGAGAGCGGCTGCAACGCCAGCCTTTCGGGGCCTTCGCCCTGGGTGGAGGTGATCTGATCCCGCAGCTTACGGGCCATCTCCAACGGAAATCCTTCGCAGGTAAAGATGCCGGAGCCCAGGGTCGAGACCAGGACATCCCCTTCGCTGGTCGAGTAGATCTCCTCGCCTTCTTTCTCGTCGTCCTTGCGACGCTGCACACCGGAGTACTTGCGCGACAGTTGCGCGGTATAGAGCTTCCGGAAGCTCTCGGCGGAGTCAGTATTCTTCCAACGCGAGTAGTAGAGCAGGCCCAGATTGCCCGTCGTTGCCGGGACATTCTTCTTGAGCGCGGCGTAGTACACGCCTCCAGCCCAGGCCGGAGCCAGAGCATCGGCCATCTGCGGTCCCGCGAAGAGCTCGGCAAGCATATGGACGTCAAACTCCCCAAGCACACCGACGTCGTACGGGGTGTAGTCCTTCTCGACCAACGGATGGATATCCGCCAGATGGATGAGCGGCTGCGGAACCTTTGTCACGTAGCTTTCCGGATGCATGATCTGCGACGTGTTCACCGGTGGATCGTCGAGAACGCCGGTGAAGGCCTTCTGAACGCCGGAGCGGCGCAGGATGGACTGCTCGAAGGTCAGACCGTTCGCATAAGGAAAGAGCAGGCTCTGCTGCAGGATGAGCGGAGCACGTGCCAGCACCGGCGAGCTCTCCGTCCCGCTGAGCATATCTTTCATGCGTCCCATCAGCTCCTCGGGAACATCCGCCAGCGTACGGCCCGTGTCCTTCATGGAGTAGTCGACAAAGACAACCATCGCCTGGCCTTCGAGAACGGCCTCGCGTGTCGTGTCGACCTCATCGTTCTTGATATGGGCGTTGTCCTGCTGCACGTTCTTTGCGATGTCCTTCAGCCCCTGGTCGCCCCACTTGGTGAGGTCAACGTGCTGGTCCTGCAACGCGTGCGTCAGCTCATGCGCCATCACCGGCTTCTGAGTCTCGGCATCCACCCAGTCCAGCAGGTTGATGGTCTTGGTCTTGTTGTCGTAGTAACCGGCGATCTGCTCGGTCAGAAGACTCAGCAGAAAGGGCTTGAGATCGAAGTCGCGGTCGAGTAGGCCGAACTTTTTCAGGACGATCTCGCTACGCTCCATGCGCTTGGCGCCCTCATCCTCGTCAAACTTCTGTTTCAGATACTTCGTGACCGCATCGCGGGTGATGAGTACCTTCTTCACCGGGCGGCTGGAGCGCAGTCCGGAGTCTTTGGCGGCAAACCCCTGGATCTCGTCCACGCTCTTAAAGAGCTCCTCCGCCTCTTTGGGGGTGATGTGGATTTCGGGTTTTTTCCCGGCATCAGAACTCCCCGGAGGAGGCCCAGGCGTCTGGGTCTGGGCAAATGCAGCCAGCGGCAGAAGTGAAACGGTAACAGCAATTACAGCGCGATAAGGGTGGCGCATCAAACGGGAGTCTCCCATCATCCAACGAAACGTATACTTAGGATAGACGCCGTTTTATGAGCACACTTGCACACAACGAAGCTCCGGCGCTTTCAGTGGACCATCATCTCGCCCTGAAAGCACTCCTGTCCACGGCGGCTATCTATCCCTTGGACGCCGAAGGATGGATCGCGGTTCGTGGCGAAGACCGTGTTCGCTGGCTGAATGGCATGTTGACGAACAACATTCGCGATCTGAAACCCGGAGAAGGCTGCTACAACTTCCTGCTTTCTGCCCAGGGGCGCATTCAGCACGACGCCACGGCATTTCTGCTGGAAGAACAGATTCTGCTGGAAACCGCCCGCGAACGCGTTCCGGGGCTCATGGCGGCTCTCGACCACTTCATCATCATGGACGATGTGGAGCTGGAAGATGTCTCAGCAAAACACCTGGGGCTGGGCATTGCCGGCCCCAAAGCCGCAGAAGCCCTGGCTGCAATCGGCCTGGACGTTGCCGGAATGGCGCCTGTCTCTACCCGCGCCTTCGAATGGCGCGGCGCAACCGTCTGGGTTGTCGCTCAGTACAGCCCACTTACGCCGCGCTTTGAGCTGTGGGCGGCGAATGTCGCACAGCTGACAGAGGCTCTCAATACTCTTCCCCAAGCCGACGACAAGGCCATCGAATCTCTCCGGATTCTGGAAGGCATTCCGGTCATTGGCCGCGATCTGCGGGAAAAGGAACTTCCGCAGGAGACCGGACAGACTCGCGCCTTGCACTTCACCAAAGGCTGCTACCTGGGGCAGGAGATCGTGGAGCGCATCCGCTCCCGCGGCAATGTGCATCGCTCCTTTGCAGGATTCCGCTTCAGCGGCGCGGTCCCCGCAGCCGGAACCGCCATCCTGGCCGGTGGCGCCTCGGTTGGCGAGCTGACCAGCGTAGACTCCGATCTGAAGATCGCTCTTGGATTTATTCGCCGCGAGGCCGTGGAACGCGGTCAGGCGCTTACCTACGAAGGAGGAGCTCTGGTGTTGTCACCGCTTCCCTTCCGCATCGAATAGAAGGCATTTATTTATGGCAGATAAAGTTACCCCGTTTGTTGTCAACGATCGCCGCAAGTTCACCACAGAAGGAGAGCTGCGGCCCGAATCTGAACGTCCGCGCGAAGAAGAGCAGGAGGAGGCCTCGAAGGCCGCTGTCACGGCAGTGCCGGAGCCTCCCCAATCTGAGCCGGCGGCGGAAGCTGAGGCTGCGGAGGCCGCAGAAGCCGCCGAACAGGAGCTGCCGAAGCTTACAGAAGAGCAGGCAGAACGTTCGAAGGCAGCCTATGAGGCCACCGCCGAGCGTCTGGATACGGCTATCCGCGCCGCAAACCCGGGCATGGAACAGCTGCCGCCCGTGAACTTCGACCGCCTGGTGCAGTCCATCTATATGACCGCGATCATGCAGCTCGGCGGCGGAACACCCGAAGGCGAGCAGGCACGAGTCGACATTCTGGGCGCACGCCAGTCGATCGACATGCTGAACGTGCTGCAGGAGAAGAGCAAGGGCAACCTGACCGAGGACGAATCACGGATGCTCGAAAACGCTCTCTTCGAGGTGCGTATGGCCTTCCTGGAGATCACGCAGGCTTTGGCCCGCCAGGCCCGGCAGCCTGAGTCTCCTCTACCTCCACCGCCGGGCGGAGGTCCGCGCATCGTCCGCTGAGCACATGGAGGCGACGCTTACATTTCTCGGCACAGGCACATCCATGGGCGTGCCGACGCTTGGCTGCGGCTGCGCTGTGTGCACCTCTGCAATGGATGGCACACGGCCGCATAACCGTCGCACCCGTGCTTCCGTTCGCCTGGACTATAACGGCCGGACGGTGCTGATCGATACCGGCCAGGACTTTCACTTCCAGGCGATACGAGAGAAGGTCACCCACGTCGATGCAGTGCTCTACACCCATGGCCACGCCGACCACGTTCTCGGCATGGATGACCTGCGTCCGCTCTCGTTTGCCAATCCCATTCCGCTCTATGCCGACGATGAGACGGCAAGCGTCATCGAGCGCATCTTCGAGTACACCTTCCGCACCCATGATCGTTACACGACTTCGGCTCGCGTGGAGATGCACCGTATCAGCACCGATCCTGGCACTACAGTCGAACTCTTCGGAGCGGTATTCCAGCGTATCCCCGTACAGCATGGCAGGCAGGTCATCACAGGGTGGCGTTTTGGAAAAGCTGCTTATCTAACCGACCTCTCTTCCCTGCCCGAGGAGAGCTTTGCGTTGCTCGAAGACCTCGACGTTCTGATTGTGGATGCCCTGCGCCGCGCGCCGCATCCCTCGCACTCGAACCTTGAGAACTCCATCGCACTGGTGGAACGCATCAAGCCGCGGCGGGCTTTCTTTACCCACATCTCGCACGACCTGGACCACGACGCCATCAACGCCGAACTGCCGCCACACATCCGTATGTCCCACGACGGCATGTGCCTCGATTTCGAGATCGCCGAAGACAGAACCGCAGAGAGCAGGATTACAGGGGGCAAGGAATGAAGATCTTCCGCTCCATTGCCGAGGTCCCGGCGAACTTCGGACCATCGATCATCAGTATTGGCAACTTCGACGGAGTCCATCGCGGCCATCGCTGGGTGATCTCGGAGATTATTGCGCGGGCCCGGGAATCCGGCACGAAGTCGATTGCAGTCACCTTCGATCCTCATCCGGTGCGCATTCTGC
>JAEKKE010000653.1 GCA_019510535.1 Acidobacteriota bacterium | reverse complement strand
AGTTGCCCTGGTCGCGCTTCAGGCCGGCGATGCCGTGATCCGCTATGGTTCGATAATCGGTTATGCCGCGCGGGCGATTCCCCAGGGTGGATGGGTGGCTGAGGATGCATTGACCTCGCCGCCTCCTCCGGTACTCGACTCTTTGCCGTTAGCGACCGAGACGCCTGCTCCACTTCCGCCGCTCGAAGGTTATACCTTCCAGGGCTACCGGAATCCCGACGGTACAGTAGGTACGCGTAACATTCTGGGCATCAGCACGACGGTGCAGTGCGTCGCGGGTACGGTGGACTACGCCGTGCGCCGCATCAAGCAGGAGCTTCTGCCGAAGTATCCGAACGTCGATGATGTCATCGCAATCACGCACAACTACGGCTGCGGGGTTGCTATCAACGCGCCCGGCGCCGAGATTCCCATCCGCACGCTGCGGAACCTGAGTCTGAATCCTAATCTCGGCGGAGCGCCGATGGTGGTCAGCCTTGGCTGCGAGAAGATGCAGCCCTCGCAGATGTTGCCTGTCAGCACGCTTCCCGTGCTAAGCGAAGAGCCCTACGTGGTTCGCCTGCAAGACGAGGAACACTACGGCTTTGAAGAGATGGTCGCGGCCCTGATGGAGATGGCCGAAAAGCGTCTGGAACGTCTGAATCAGCGTAAGCGCGTTACCTGTCCGGCCTCTGATCTTGTTGTCGGCCTTCAGTGCGGCGGAAGCGATGCCTTCTCCGGCGTTACTGCGAATCCTGCCGTGGGCTTCGCCGCGGACCTTCTGGTCCGTGCCGGTGCGACGGTGATGTTCTCTGAAGTGACAGAGGTGCGCGATGCCGTTCACCTCCTGACGGCGCGTGCTGCGAACGAGCAGGTGGCTCGTGATCTGGTGCGCGAGATGGCCTGGTACGACGAGTATCTTGCGCACGATAACGTCGACCGCAGCGCGAATCCTTCGCCCGGCAACAAGAAGGGCGGTCTCGCCAACATCGTAGAGAAGGCTCTGGGTTCTGTCGCGAAGGCCGGCACAAGTCCGCTTGTCGCTGTTACTGGTCCTGGTGAGCGCGTCACGGCGAAAGGGCTTGTCTTCGCCGCTACACCCGCCAGTGATTTCATCTGCGGCACATTACAGCTTGCCGCCGCGATGAACATGCATGTCTTTACCACCGGCCGCGGAACACCGTATGGTCTTGCGATGGCGCCAGTCATCAAGGTAGCCACGCGCAGCTCACTTGCAAAGCGTTGGTTCGACCTCATCGATGTGGATGCCGGAAAGATCGCTACCGGTGAAGCAACCATTGAAGATATCGGTTGGGAGATCTTTCGGCTTATCCTTAAGGTCGCGAGCGGTGAGCAGCAGACATGGGCAGACCGTTGGGGTCTGCACAACGAATATGCCCTCT
>JAEKKE010000659.1 GCA_019510535.1 Acidobacteriota bacterium | reverse complement strand
TGGACAGCGTGAGTTGCTGATCGGCGACCGCCAGACCGGTAAAACCGCCGTTGCTCTGGACACCATCATCAACTCGGCGAAGAACGACCTGATCTGCATCTACTGCGCGATCGGTCAGAAGCGTTCGTCGGTAGCCCAGGTGGTGCAGACGCTGGAAGAGAAGGGCGCGATGGCCTATACGGTCGTCGTCGCCGCAACGGCCTCCGAGCCGGCGCCGATGTCTTATCTGGCTCCCTACACTGCTACCGCTATCGGTGAGTACTTCCGCGACAACGGCAAGCACGCGCTGGTGATCTATGACGATCTGTCGAAGCACGCCGTGGCCTACCGCGAGATCTCGCTGCTGCTGCGCCGTCCTCCGGGCCGTGAAGCTTACCCCGGCGACGTCTTCTATCTGCACTCGCGTCTGCTGGAGCGTTCGGCCAAGATGAGCAAGGAGAAGGGCGGCGGTTCGCTGACGGCTCTTCCGATCATCGAGACCCAGGCCGGCGACGTTGCGGCGTACATTCCGACGAACGTCATCTCGATCACCGATGGTCAGATCTTCCTCGAGACCGATCTGTTCAACTCGGGTATCCGCCCAGCCGTGAACGTAGGTCTGTCGGTAAGCCGTGTAGGATTCGCTGCCGCTATCAAGGCGACCAAGCAGGTGGGTTCGACGCTGAAGCTTGATCTGGCGCAGTATCGTGAGCTCGCGGCCTTCGCGCAGTTCGGTTCGGATCTGGATCCGGCCACGCAGCGTCAGCTCGCCCGCGGCCAGCGCCTGACCGAGCTGCTGAAGCAGCCGCAGTTCCAGCCGCTGCCGGTTGAGAATCAGGTTGCGATTCTGTTCGCCGGTACGCAGGGTCTGCTGGACGATGTCGAAGTGAAGCAGCTCCGCGCATTTGAGGATGGTCTGTTCCCCTTCCTCGAAGCCAACGGCAATGGCGTGCTGAACGATATCGCCACCAAGAAGCAGCTCGATGACGAGGTCAAGAAGAAGCTGACCGAAGCCATCACCGAGTACAAGAAGAACTTCCTCGCGGAGCGTAAACCGAAGGAGGTTGCGGCCGCCAAGGCCTAACCGACTATGGCAAGCGTTCTCGATCTACGACGCCGTATCCGCAGCGTGAAAAACACGCGGCAGATCACCAAGGCGATGAAGATGGTTTCGGCGGCCAAGCTGCGCCGTGCGCAGGAGGCCGCGCTGCAGGCGCGTCCTTACGCGCAGATGATCACCTCCGTGCTGGAGTCGCTGCAGCGCCGCGCTGATATCTTCGATCCCACGTCGGGCGAAGCTCTTCATCCGCTGCTGGTGCAGCGCGAGGAGAAGAACGTCCTCGTGGTGGTAGTGGCGGGCGACAAGGGCTTTGCCGGAGCGTTCAACTCCAACATCGTGCGCGCCGCT
>JAEKKE010000225.1 GCA_019510535.1 Acidobacteriota bacterium | reverse complement strand
ACTGGCAAGCATGGTTTTCCCTGGACGCTGGCTGAAAACCAGCACTCGGTCTACAGCTATGAGCGCGGCGCGTGTCCCGCATCGGACGATCTCTTCGAACGTACCCAGTTGCTCGTGATTCCGTCCTGCCTGACGGCGCAGGATGAAGAAGACATCATCGAATCGTTCCATCGAGCGATGGATGCTGTGCTGGGGCTAGTGACCTCCATGACAAGCCGGCTCGATCAGCGGGAGTACCTGACCAGCCCCTGCGGCTAGTCTTGGGCGAAGTGCTAGATGTCATTCGTCTTGCTTAAGGGGACGGCTTTCAGCCGTCCCGTACAAGGCTGGTGAGAGAAGCGGCTTCAGCCGCTGAGGTATCGATCGGCTACTCCTATCAGTCAATAAGCCCTTAGGATGAAAGGGTGCCCAGACGTCCAGCCAAACCCAATGGCATTCGCGAAATTGCAACAGCGCTGGGCGTTTCCATCGGCACAGTAGACCGCGCTCTTCACAACCGGCTGAAGCTCTCACGAACACTCCGCTTCGGCATCTTTCTCCCGGAACGCGTTGCCGTCTTCTTCGATTCCATGCGAGCGGGAATGCGTCTCGCCGCCGAACGTCTGACAACTACTGCTCCTCTTGAGCTGCACTTTTTCAGCTTTCCCCGTCTGGGAGACGGTGACGTGGAGTGCATGGAGCGGGCTCGCTGGCGACAATTCGATGGCATCGTGCTGGCCCCGGGCAATCCGTCGGCTCTATCGGCACTATTTCGCCGGGAGGACGCTCCTCCGATTCTATTTATAGGTAGTGACGCTCCTCTGCTGGGGCGTATTGCCTCTGTCTCTGTAGATGCCACCGTCAGCGGGAATATCGCCGCAGATCTGCTCGGGCGTGTTCTTCCCGAGGCTGCGAAGGTGGCTATGATCGCAGGAGACCTCCGCATCCAGGATCACAGCGAAAAGCTGCGAGGCTTCTCCGCGTCGCTGGCTGTTCATGCGCCTCATCTCAGGCTGCTGCCGCCCCTGGAGTCGCACGAAGATCCCGAGGAGGGCTATCAGGCGGCGCGCAGGCTCTTCCGGCATCATCGCGATCTCGGCGGCATCTATCTGGGAACGGCAAATAGTCTGCCAGTGTTGCGCGCAGCAGATGAGGCAAAGCTTCTGGGCCGATTGAAGATCGTAACGACCGATATCTTTCCGGAGCTGATTCCACTGATCGAGACCGACCGGATTCTCTGCTCCGTGCATCAGCGCCCATTTACACAGGGTCGTATGGCGATCGAGCTGCTGTACGCTCATCTGCTGGGACTGAAGACGGTTCCACCGGTTACCCGCCTGGCGCCGCACCTGGTGCTTCGCAGCAACCTCTCGCTCTTTGCCGACGGGCTCGATCAGGATACCCAGCTATTGCCCGAATAACGTTCGCACAGTTGCGGAGAATATGAAAAACTCTCGATCCATCTTTCGGTGTATTCCTTTTTCGTGTACGTTACCGCGTAAGATGCGAAAATAACTGAGCAGCCTGCTCTGCCGTTGTTATCTTGTCTTGAATTTTCTTTTTGGAATGGGTGGCATCCCTTTGAGTACATCGTTTTCAACTCAGCACGAGACTGTCTTCCGTGCTCCCGCACGTGTGAATCTGCTGGGCGAACATACTGACTACAGCGGCGGCTATGTGCTTCCGATCGCGATTCCGTACTACACCGAAGTCAAGATCGCCGACGGCGACAGCCGTCACTATTTGTTCCGCAGCCATCAGTTCGCCGGTGTTGCCGAGGGAGGCTGGAAGGACCTGCAGGAGCGGCGGCATGCCTGGAGCGACTATCCGGTCGGCGTGCTGCATGAGCTGGTAAAGCTGGGCATCTCCCCACCGCCTTTCGTCATGGACGTCAGTGGCAATGTACCTCTGGGTGCGGGGCTGAGCTCGTCTGCTTCCATCGAGGTTGCCTCCTGCCTCGCCATGCTGCATCGCAGCGGTAAGACGATGACCGATGCCGAAATTGCGTTGCTCTGCCAGAGAGCGGAGAACATCTTTGTGCAGTCACCGTGCGGCATCATGGATCAGTTTGTCGTTACCGCCGCGAAGCAGGGGCATGCATTGCTGCTGCAGACACGCGATCTGACCTATGACCTGGTGCCGGTGATCAGTGGTGCGCTTGCGGATCTGCGGATTGTTGCGTGCAACTCGCTGGTGAAACATTCCATCGCCGCCGGCGACTATGGCAGCCGCCGTAAAGGTGTTGAGACAGGGCAGCAGGTGCTGCGTGAGCGTTTCCCAGGGCTTCGCGATCTAGGCGACGCCACGCTCGAACAGTTGGAGCAGTGCGCCGGCCAAATGCCGGAAGATGCCTACAAACGTTGCCGCCATGTGATCTCGGAAAATGGCCGCGTCATGGCTGCGCGCGAGGCACTGCTTGCCGGCGATGCCAAGCGCTTTGGTGAACTGATGCTGGGGTCGCACGTAAGCCAGAGAGATGACTTCGAATGCAGTTGCGAAGAGATCGACTTCCTGGTGGAGACGGCGATGACTCTGCAGGGATGCGTGGGAGCGCGTCTGACCGGTGGTGGCTTTGGCGGCTGCACCGTGAATCTGGTTCGCAAAGAAGATGTGGATACGTTTACGGCATCCATCAAGGACGCGTATCACCAACGTTTCGGCATTCATCCAGAGATCTACGTTTGCGACGCCGTCGATGGAGCCGTCAAGCTGGCGGCAAAGGAGCGTGCCTGATGGAAACACTCTGGCTGCAAGCTCCGCATCGCCGCTGGAATCCGCTCCGGCGTGAGTGGGTTCTGGTATCGCCACACCGCACGCAACGCCCATGGCAGGGACAGATGGAGACACCGGCTGTTCCTGCGCCGGTCACCTACGATCCGACGTGCTATCTGTGCCCAGGCAACATGCGCGCTAACGGAGAGCATACACCGCAGTACGAGAGCACCTATGTCTTTCAGAACGACTTCGCGGCGTTGAAACAGGATGCGCCGCAGGCGCAGTTTGACCTGGGAGATGGCCTTCTGCGGGCAGAGACGGAGAGAGGCATCTGCCGTGTGCTCTGTTTCGATCCCCGGCATGACCTCACGTTAGCGACGATGGAAGTCGAGAAGATTCGCAATGTCGTGGATATGTGGACCGCGCAGGCCGAGGAACTGGGAGCTCGGCCTGAGATTCAGTACGTCCAGATCTTCGAAAATCGCGGAGCGATGATGGGAGCCAGTAACCCGCACCCCCACGGACAGGTCTGGGCGACGGAACATATTCCCAACGAGCCGTTAACGGAGCTCGCTGCACAGAAAGAATACTTCGCAAAGTCGCAGAAGCCCTTGCTGGCGACCTACCTGAGCACCGAGCTCGAAGAAGATGAGCGCGTTGTTGCTTCCAACGAAACCTGGGCTGTGGTTGTACCGTTCTGGGCGGTCTGGCCGTTCGAGACGCTCCTGCTTCCACGTCGCTCAGTAGCTTCCTTTGAAGATCTGAGCCCCGAAGAGCGTGACGGACTTTCGGACATCCTGCACACGGTTGCGGCAGGGTATAACCGGGTTTTCGATACGCCGTTCCCCTACTCGATGGGCTTTCATCCGGCCCCGTCCGACGGCGAGCCACATCCAGAATGGACGCTGCATGCGCATTTCTATCCGCCGCTGCTGCGCTCAGCAACGGTAAGGAAGTTCATGGTCGGCTTTGAGCTGCTGGGTTCGCCGCAACGCGATATCACACCGGAGTCTGCAGCGGCAACGCTTCGCACAGTGATGCAGACTTCCTAACACGCATCCTCAAGATGCGGCTCATTTGTTCTTTCGCCTAAGCTGAGGCAAGAATGAACCAGAGCCGCATTTCCTTTGCGGCGGCTCTCAGGGAGACCAGAGTGCGTCGTCGTGAGTTGTTGCAACATGGGCTTGGTGCTGCTGCCTTACTTTCGTCCCGATCAGTCTTTGCATGGGTGACGCCCGAGTCGAGGCCGGTGGTTCGCACCACTGCGGGTGACGTGCGCGGCACGATACGCGGTGGCCTCGCCGGCTTCCTGGGAATTCCTTACGGTGCTGATACGAAGGCACGCCGCTTCCAGCCAGCGATTCCAGTAGCACCCTGGAAAGGCATTCGCGATACGACAGCATGGGGAGACCGCTCTCCGCAGCTTGGCGGAGGACGCGCCCGCCGCGAAGAAACACACACGAACGCTGAGACCTACCATCTACCGCCCGACGAAGGCGAGATCAGCGAAGACTGTCTCCATCTGAATGTGTGGACTCCTTCGCCATCGCGCGCGGGGCATGAACGGCGGCCGGTGCTGTTTTATATCCACGGCGGAGCCTACAACAGCGGTACCGTCAATGCGTCTCTCTATGATGGGACGCGGCTGGCGCGTCGCGGTGACGCGGTAGTCGTGACTGTCAATCACCGTCTGAATGCCTTCGGTTTCCTTTACCTGGCTGAGCTCACCGACGACCCGGCGTATGCGGATTCCGGGAACGTGGGCATGCTGGACCTGGTGCTGGCTTTGCGCTGGGTGCGTGACAACATCGCGGCCTTTGGCGGCGACCCGAACCGGGTCACGATCTGGGGACAGTCCGGCGGCGGGGCCAAGTGCGCCACGCTGATGGCCATGCCGGCGGCGCACGGCCTCTTCCATCGCGTCATGAGCATGAGCGGCCAGCAGGTCACCGTCGCCCCGAAGAAGATCGCTACCGAACGTACGCGTGCCTTTCTGGCAAAGCTCGACTTGGATCGCGTCCCTGGCAGTGACCTGCGGCAGAAGCTTGATGCGCTGCCGCTCGATGCACTGGAAGAAGCTGCGCGTGTCAGCAGTGCCTGGCTTCCGGTTGTCGATGGTGGCGCGCTGCCGCGCGATCCGTTTGAACCCGATGCGCCTCCGCTCTCCGCAGACGTTCCCATGATTCTCGGAAACACGCATGACGAGACCCGCGGCCTGATCGGCGGCGCCCAGCCTGCCCTCTTTTCTCTTACGTGGGAGGAGGTACCGGCGGCGCTGACGAAGAATGTCGGCAGCTTCCTCGGTGGTATCGATCCTGAGGACGTTGTAGCGAAATATCGGCACTGGTATCCGCAGTACTCGCCCTCAGATGTGTTCTTTGCCGCGGCGACGGCGTTCCGGTCATGGCCGGGGCAGGTGATAGAAGCCGAGCGGCGTGCGCAGAGCCCGGCTGCAAGCCGCACCTGGGTCTATCAGATGAATTGGCCATCGCCGGTAGCAGGCGGAAAATTTGGCGCGCCGCACACGCTTGATATCCCGTTTTACTTCGATAATCTCGCACTCGCGCCCGGGATGGTCGGCGCAGCCGCCGACGATGTGCGCCGTGCCCAGCCGTTGGCCGATGCCATGAGCGAGACCTTGTTGGCCTATGCCAAAACCGGGAATCCGAACAATCCCGCAATCCCGCAGTGGCCTGCTTATGATCTTTCGAAGCGTTTTACGATGGCTTGGGGTAATAAGCCGGCAGTTGTCTCCGATCCTCGCGGAGAAGAACGAAAATTGGGGGCACAAGCCCACTACCGCCAACCGGGGACGTAATCAGCTTCTCTATTGAAACGTTTCGATTTGATTTGACGGAAGGAAATCCCGATCCTTATAGTTCAGGCACGCCCTAGGGTGTAATCCCCTCGCCGTTTTTGAAACTGGAGTCCCGTGATCCGTCCTGCTGTTTTTGCTCTCTCGCTTGCTGCCTTGAGTGTCGCCGTTGTGGCTCCCGCTATGGCTCAGGACACACGCCATGTCACCGAGCCCGTCATCCCTGTAGCCTGTACGGTTCTGAAGGCAAAGCTGCATGCGGCGAACAATGCTCTTCGGGAAGAAGACGAGCAGAAGCTCGATACGGAGCGCATTCAGCATGCGCTCGACACTTGCGGCAGCGGAAAGGCGGTAGCCCTGCGCGCTGACGGTGCGCAGAATGCATTTCTCAGTGGTCCGCTGGAGCTGCGCGAGGGCGTCACGCTGTTGGTAGAGAAAGGGGTCACGCTCTACGGTTCACGCGATCCCAAGCTCTATGACACCAAGCCAGGCGGGTGTGGCACCTCCGGCCCTGAGAGCTCGGCCTGCAGGCCGCTCCTCAGCGTGAAGGATGTGAAGAATGCCGCGATCATGGGCGATGGAGCCATCGATGGACGCGGCGGAAGCCAGTTGATCGGCAAGAGCTATAGCTGGTGGCAGCAGTCTCGCGCGGCCGAGCCGAC